>JAGRJA010000072.1 GCA_020443005.1 Pseudomonadales bacterium | reverse complement strand
GCTGGTTTTCTTGCAATAGCAATGATTATTATAAAACCGGTCACCTTCAAACTCTTATTGCGATCACACAGTGAAAACAATAAATTGTCCTGGGATGTAGGTTTCAGACTTGGTCAGATCAGTGAATTTTCCCTGCTGATTTCATTCGTAGCACTTCAAAGTGGTGCTATTTCAGAAAAAGGAGCCGTTTTGATTCAAGCCGCAGCGATAGCAACTTTTGTCATTTCTTCCTACATTATTATTTTCAACTACCCTTCACCGATTGCCGTGTCGGAAAAATTACGGCGCGATTGAGTGTTAACGGCCCTATAAAACCCTATCATTAAGGACATGCTGGTACAGGCGTCTGCACTCCTCATAAAAACCCTGTCTTCCTTCAGCAAGATGAGGGGCAACCAGAGACATAACCTGAAAAACCCCGCTGTGCATCGCCTCATCATCTGCAAGCTGTTTTTGCAGTCTCGTATAGCTTGCCCAGTAAGTCAGAACCAAAACGATATTATTTGCCAATACTTCAATATCATCTTCCGAAATACTCAGCATTGATGCCTGAGTCAGCTTATGCAAAATGGTATTTGCTGTTGACAGCTTAAGCTTGATTATTCGTTTGAATTTTTTATTGATGTTATCGTAACGCTGCATGATATCAGTAAGATTGTAATAGAAAAAACGGTAGGCAAATATTTCTTCAAAAACAACAAAAAGATAAAACCAGCTGTCCTCTATATCAACCTTGTCATCAAGCTGCGCAGAAAGAATCTCTGTTATGGATTTTTCAAATCTTGAAAAGATTTCTTCAATGATAATTTCCTTGCCCTTGAAATGGTAATAAAGATTACCCGGGCTGATATCGAGCTCATTAGCGATATCTACGGTTGTGACATTGGGCTCGCCTTCATTATTAAAGAGCTCAAGACTGGTAATGATGATTCTTTCACGAGTTTTCAATGCATTCACCATGAAATTGACTTGAGCAACTTTACAGCAAAAGGACACTGAAAAAAATAAAAAAAATGCAAGGCTTCGGGGGGCGAAGCCTTGCAAACAAGTGGTCAGACTAAAAGTAGGAAGGGTGTCTGATCCAATAGGGGTTCTTTATAAAGGTCTGCTTATTTGGTAGCAGCCTTACGGGTTCGGGTTACAGTTTTTTTGGGGGCCGCATCAAGCAATGCATCCAGTTTTTCAGCAATTGCGTCGACCTTCGCATTCAATTCTTCGAGCTGGTTGCCGCCCATGGAAAGATTCAAAAAACCAAAAGAGTCTTTCACTTTATGAATACGCTCTTCGATGGTGGAGCTTGTCTTTGCCTTCGCGTCAGAAAGCTTCTCAAGATTTTCCTCATCAAGCTTCTTGCCCTGTTTGACAAGATCTTCAAACATTTTACTGGTTTCCTTGCTCACCTTACCGTACTGTTCACTTGCTTCATCAAATGCTTTACCATAAGCACCAAGGCCGGCCAGCCAGATTTTCTTAGCAAGCTCACCTGCTTTGTCTGTAACTTTTGCTTCGTTCATTTCAGTTTTATCCTTTGACATCTCTCAATCTCCTCAAGCTCTTTGTTGGTTGTCTGGCTGAAACACAACATCTCCTTCAGCGTTGTGTGCAGATTAATGCTTAAAATTAGAAAACACATACTAGGAATCAAAATAATCAGAATTTTTTTACATGCATGTAATGAGCAAAAGCATCAGACATACTTTGAACAAACAAGTTCATTGATTCACCTGAACTTAGTGCTTATACTCTCCAGCGATTAATAAATGCCCTTTAACTTGTTTTGCCAAACAATGTTTTAGATTTATTTCAATCTGACACCCATTTCAAAGAACCCTATGAGCTTTCAGTCCAACGCTTTCAAACTTGTTCTTCGCATGCTTAAAAAAAGCATGTTTACCAACACAAACCATGAAGCGTTAAGAAAAAAAGTCGATCGGGCTGCCAGGCACATACCCGATCCTCCGGATTATATCGATTTAAAAAAACAAACGATTGAAGGACTTTCTTGCCTATGGGTAAAAGCCCGCGGTGCAGAGCCACAAAAAATCGTGTTTTACCTTCATGGCGGAGGCTATATTTTCTGTTCGGCCCATACAACGCACAAAGATATTCTATGGCGTATCTCTCAGGAATCACGCTGCACAGTGCTCGCTGTAGATTACCGCCTCGCCCCGGAAAACCCATATCCCGCTGCACTTGAGGATGCGGTGTCTATCTACCAATGGCTATTGAACCAAGGTTATAAACCGGAACACATGGCAATCGCTGGCGACTCGGCCGGTGGCGGCCTTACCTATGGCACCGTTCTCAAGATCAGGGATATGGGTTTGCCATTACCAGCAGCGACAGTAACCATGTCTCCGTGGACAGATCTTGCAATTACGGGCGAATCCGTTATCACCAATCTTAAAAAAGATGTACTGATACCGGGTGATGGACTGGGCGAAGGCGCAGATTATTATCTTAACGGTGCAGACCCCAGAACCCCTTATGCTTCACCTTTATACGGAGACGCAACAGGTATGCCACCAACATTGATTCAGGTAAGCAAAGACGAAGTGCTGCTGGATGACTCAAGAAGGTTGGCTGCAAAATATCGTGAAGCTGGTATCGCTGTTGAACTGGAACTATGGGATGGCCTTCCCCATGTCTGGCAAACACTGGCAATGATTATCCCCGAGGGCCGTGCCGCCATTAAAAATATCGGACGCTTCCTGCGTAAACACCTCCACACTTCTGAAAGACCCTAGGCCCGAATAATTCGCTAACGAAAAACCATCGGTCAAAATATATCAAGGCTAGTGCCGTATATTCAAAGGCGGAACATTCTCGGTATTGCCCGCTGGTTTATGGACACGCTTCTTTTTATGGCTGCTTACCGAAGAACGCTCATCGCTCTTCTGTTCTGAAAATGTACGAGAATCAGCATCCGTCGTCACTTCTTGTGTACCACTTTTGTTCATCAAAGAAGCGGCCATTTCAAGCTCGTCAAATGACTTCCTTAAACATTCAACATAAAAAGAGGGATCTCCCATCATATGACGACATGCGGTAAAAGCGATCGTCATGAAATCATAGGTTGTGCTAACAGTGTGAAACAGGCCTGTATTAGGGATTAGAGGGCCCATGCCAAAAGATTCAACAAGTTTGGCACCACAGAGGTACAAAGGTACAGGCGAACCTGGCACATTGGTCACAATCGTGTTATTCACAGGTGGAAATTTATCCAGAAAGCCTGAATTCACGGCCGAACGGATACCCCAGGAAACCAATCCGGGATAAGCGTTATCCATAATGTCGGTTACAAGATCATCACCCAAAACCTGCGCAAAAGCCTTGCCTGCCTTGGCCTCTCTATGGATAACTTGCAAGCGCTCTATGGGGTCTGAGATATCGGTTCTTAAAGCTACATTCATGATATTCAGGCGATTGCCGATATATTCCTCATCGTCCGGAGGGCGAACATCAATCGGCACACCTGCAACCAATGAGTCCTCCGGCAACTCATTTTTGGCGATAAGGTAACGCCTCAAACCACCGCCTATAATGGTCAAAGCCACATCATTGATTGTTTCATCAGGAAAGCAATTTTTAATTGCTTTAATTGACGATAATGAAAAGCAGACCCTGTCGACAATTCGACGAGGCGATATTTCACCATTGAAACGGGTTTTGGGCTTATAAAGTGTTTTCAATTCTTTCGTGCGCAAACCCAGCTGCACCTTGGAATAAATAGAAACAGATCGTCCCAGCAACCTGAAAAGCTGGAATGTTTTACCCAGATTATTGGTATAGGCTTTTGAAAGAAGCTTGAAAGAGGATTTTGGTGAACCCTGGGCGTATACCTCATGCCCCATCGACTCATGACTGATGTTTTGTGCGGCCAGAACATCCTCACCTGGTTGTAAGGAATGCAAGTTGCCATAAATGGCCATGCCGGTTCTTCCATCCATAATGGAGTGATGAACCTTCATCATGATCGCAAAAGCATTTTTCGGCATACCTTCTATGCTATCAAGACCATCAATCACATAGGCCTCCCAGAGCGGCCTGCTACGATTAAGCGGCTGGGCATGAAGGTTGGCAACCAGCGAGCAGAGCTTCTCCCAGTTACCCGGTTTTGGTAAGGCTATGTGCCTGACATGGTAAACCATGTCAAAATTTTCATCCTCTTCCCAGTAAGGCTGATCCAGATTGAAAGGAACAGAAATGAGCCTTGACCTGAAAACAGGCACATAATGACGGATTCTGGTTTCAGAAAGTTTGAGTATATCCTTGAAACCGACTTCCTTTGCAAGGGATGTTGAAGGGTCATATATCGAAAGTGTTGAAATATGCATCGGAAGACCATGCATTTCAGCATGAACAAACATGGCGTCGAGCCCGGATAATTGTTGCACTGCTTTTACTCCCTAGAAACGGATTAAATTAATGGCGTTAATATGATTTAAAGAAAATCATTTTTTCCCACATCTTCTCCAAACCAGCCAAAAACCCCTGTTGCACAGCAAGACCCAGCTTTTCCTGAATAGAGCGCTTTTCGACATACTTGATTTCATAGATATCGGCTTCATCAACCTTGGAAAAAATATAATCATCACTGGTCATCAATTCATCAACCAGCCCCTTTTCAATTGCTCTACTGGCATACCAGTGCTCACCGGTTGCCACTTCATCAATATTCACATGGGGTCGATGCTGCACAATAAATTCCTTGAAAAGATGATGCGTATCTTCAAGCTCCTCGACAAATTTTTCACGCCCTTTATCGGTGTTTTCTCCGAAAACAGTCAGGGTTCTTTTGTATTCACCTGCGGTGAGAAGCTCAT
>JAGRJA010000071.1 GCA_020443005.1 Pseudomonadales bacterium | reverse complement strand
GAATCTGTTCATTGATGACCTCTACCATGAGCAGAAAATAATCAAGGATGGTGTGGTTCCGGAGTTTGTTCTCAAACAGTCAAAAAACTACCGAAAAGAATGCGAGGGAATATCGCCCGCTTTTGGGGTGTGGGCCCATATTTGTGGCACCGATCTGGTGCGGGACAGATCGGGCCAGTTTTATGTACTGGAAGACAATCTGCGTGTGCCTTCAGGTGTATCCTATATGCTTGAAAACCGTTCCATCATGAAGCGGGTTTTCCCCGAGCTATTTGAGAAAGTCGATATTGCACCCGTTGGTGATTACCCTGAACGACTTTTTGATATGCTGGTATCACTGTCACCCCGTAAAGTGAAAAACCCTGTTATTGCCGTTTTAACGCCTGGCATTTTCAACTCTGCCTATTTTGAGCATGCTTTTCTGGCTCAACAGATGGGTGTGGAATTGGTCGAAGGTAGCGATCTGGTTGTTCAAAATGACGATTGTGTTTATATGAAAACCATCGCCGGTCTTGAAAAAGTTGATGTTATCTATCGCCGAATTGACGATCTTTTTATTGATCCGGAAGTTTTTCACAAGGATTCCGTTCTGGGTGTTGCCGGTCTGATGAGAGCATGGCGATCAGGGAATGTTGCGCTGGCCAATGCACCCGGTGCCGGAGTAGCTGATGACAAGGTCGTCTACGCCTTTGTTCCGGCGGTGATCAAATATTATCTTGATCAGGATCCGGTAATCCCTAATGTGGAAACTTTCCTGTGTTATGACGATAAACAGCGGGAATATGTACTGGCCAATCTTGAAAAACTGGTGGTGAAACCGGCCAATGAATCAGGCGGTTATGGCATGCTGGTTGGCCCGCATTCAACGCGAAAGGAAAGGGATAAATTCGCCGAGCTGATCAAGGCAAACCCGAGAAATTATATCGCCCAGCCAACGCTGGTTCTTTCAACAGCGCCTGCGCTGGTAGGGAGAAATCATGTAGAACCCCGTCATCTTGATCTTCGTCCTTTTATTTTGCAGGGAGCAGACAGTTATGTCACAACGGGCGGCCTGACCCGAGTGGCCATGAAGAAAGGTTCACTTGTTGTTAACTCATCACAAGGCGGAGGTAGCAAGGATACCTGGATTGTCGATACTGCTTCAAAGGAGGTGAAATAATGCTTTCCAGAGTGGCCGAGCGGGTATACTGGGCAGCCAGATACCTGGAACGGGTTGAGAGTACCGCCCGTCTGGTGAGTATTTACGACAAGCTGTTGTTTGATTTGCCAAGAAATGTGCAGTTAAGCTGGTATAACCTGATTGCCATTAACGATCTTGAGGCAGACTTCGCCGAGCGTTATTCGGTGAGAGATGAGCGTAATGTCGTAAAATTTCTTTTGGGCGATACGAGCAACCCATCGTCTATTGTATCTTCATTGCGTGGTATTCGTGAGAATGTGCGAACTACGCGTGATGTCGTGCTTGAAGAGACCTGGGAGTTGACCAACGAATTGAGTTTGTATGTGAATGAGAATTTGCAGCAGGGTATCAATCGTAGCCAGCGCCATGAGTTTCTTGAAAATATTATCAAGGGTTGTCAGCAGATTCTGGGGTTGCTCTATGGCAGCATGCCGCATGACGCGGCCTGGGATTTTTTAAGACTGGGGCGTAATCTGGAGCGTTCCGATATGACAAGTCGTATCCTGGATGCGGGTGTTTCGGCCATTCTGGAAATGAAAGAGGATGACAATGCCGTGAACAGTCGCCAGATTATCTGGGGAAATGTTTTGCGCTCTGTTAACGGGGCGCAATCCTATCGCCGCACGGTCCGTTCTTCTGTAAAAGGTGAAGAGGTTGTACGCTATCTTCTGGAAAACAAGGCATTTCCTCGCTCTGTTGCGCATTGTCTTGATGCCATGATCGACTCCGCTGCCCGTTTGCCGCATTCAAAGCCGGTGCTGACCATTCTGAAAGAAACCCGCAAGTCGATTTTTTCGGAAGTGAATTACCAGGTGCTCGATGAAAGATTGAGGGACTACCTTAATAACCTTCAGCTTGTACACGGGAAAATTCATTGCTGTGTAGGTGAAACCTGGTTTCCAGTTGTTTGATCGGCTGTTATTTATAACAATTTTGTAGAGTTTCGATATGACTATTCGCGTGGCAATTCGTCACAACACCTACTATTCGTTTGACAGGGCTGTATCATTATCTCCCCATGTGGTGCGTTTGCGACCTGCGCCCCATTGCCGGACGCCGATTCACAGTTACAGTTTGAAGGTCAAACCAGATAAGCACTTTCTGAATTGGCAGCAGGATGCTTTTGGTAATTTTTTGGCGAGCCTGGTGTTCCCTGAAAAAACACGAACACTTGGGGTTGAAGTGGAAGTTATCATGGATATGACTGTGATCAATCCCTTCGATTTTTTTCTCAATGACTATGCAGAGACATTTCCTTTCCGTTATCCGGTGGCGTTGAAAAAGGATTTGACACCTTATCTCAAAAAAATTTCACAGGGCAGTTTGTTTGAAAAATTACTGAATTCAGTTTCGGCAGAAGAATGTCGAACGATTGATTTTCTCGTGTCAGTTAATCAGCTTGTTCAGCAGAATGTGCAGTATGCTATTCGTCTGGAGCCCGGTGTGCAAACGCCGGAAGAAACCCTGGAACTTCAAAAAGGCTCTTGCCGGGATTCAGCCTGGCTGTTGGTACAGCTATTGCGTCACCTGGGTTTGGCTGCACGATTTGCTTCAGGTTATCTTGTTCAGTTGATGCCAGATGAAAAACCTTTGGAAGGCCCTGCAGGTGCTGTGGCGGACTTTACGGATTTGCATGCCTGGTGCGAAGTGTTTTTACCCGGTGCGGGATGGGTTGGGCTTGACCCTACTTCGGGTTTGTTTTGTGGTGAGGGTCATATTCCTTTGGCCTGTACACCTGACCCGGTTTCTGCGGCACCCATTGAGGGTGCTACTGACAAGTGTGAAGTCGAATTTACCTATAGCAATGAAG
>JAGRJA010000070.1 GCA_020443005.1 Pseudomonadales bacterium | reverse complement strand
GCAGACTCTTTGGCCCCTCATCACCCACATATAACGCAGCATGGGACCAGGTTGACTGTGTCAGGTATTTAATGGCTGTTGAAATACGACTGTTGCCTTCAACGAGCAGCACATCTCCGGGGCGTAGATGTTGCCTGAGTATACTTGCGTTGGCCACCGAAAAACCGGCATAGTCCTGCCGCGGCGCATTGAGATAAAGCGCAAGTCGTTTGCCCAGAAATGTAAAAAAACGGTTCAAGGAATATCGTTATAACAGCCAAATGGGATATTACGATAACACAAGCCACAGCTCGCAAACCAGAGCGCAGGCATTAGCGGTAACGATGGGGGCATCAGTGAAATGCTAGCTGACAAGTGACCAGTCGATGGGCCTGTTACCGTGATTCTGCAGCCATTGATTGGCCCGGGAAAAATGATGATTGCCAAAAAACCCCCGGTGCGCTGAAAGGGGTGACGGATGGGGAGACTGCAACACCAGATGCCGCTGCCGATCGATCATAGCCCCCTTTTTTTGCGCATAGGCGCCCCACAACAAAAACACCAGACCCTCTCTGTTTTTATTCAAGACATCAATCACGGCATCAGTAAACCTTTCCCACCCCTTGCCCTGATGGGAACCCGCTTTCGCCTGCTCAACGGTCAGCACGGCATTCAGCAAAAGCACACCTTGTTCTGCCCAGTGTTGTAAACAGCCACTTGCCGGTATCGGCATACCCAGATCCTGCTGCAATTCCTTGAATATATTTTGCAAGGAAGGTGGGAATGGCACTCCCGGCATGACCGAAAAACACAAGCCGTGCGCCTGGTTTGGCCCGTGGTAGGGATCCTGCCCGATCAGCACTACTTTCACTTTATCGAAAGGAGTGCTGTTGAGCGCATTAAACCAGAGCGAACCCGGCGGGTAGATAACCTTGCCTGCCGCTTTTTCAGTCGCCAAAAAAGCGCGAAGCTGCTGCATATAAGGTTGTTCAAATTCGCTACCGATTACCTGTTGCCAGGAAGGGTGCAGCTTGAGAGCGGGTTTTCCCGAAGCCTGTGGTTCAGCCACCAGCCCGCTCTCTAGGCTTGGGGACGCATATGCGGAAACAACAAAACATCGCGAATAGAGGCCGAATCGGTCAGCAGCATCACCAAGCGATCAATACCGATCCCCTCACCGGCTGTCGGAGGCAAACCATATTCGAGTGCCGCGACATAATCGGCATCATAATGCATTGCCTCATCATCACCGGCATCCTTTTCAGCGACCTGCTGCTGAAAGCGCTGCGCCTGGTCTTCAGCATCATTAAGCTCGGAAAAACCGTTGGCAAGCTCACGCCCACCCACAAAGAACTCGAAACGGTCTGTCACAAAAGGGTTATTGTCATTGCGGCGTGCCAGTGGTGAAACTTCCGTCGGGTACTCAGTGATAAATGTTGGCTGCTCAAGACGATGCTCGACCGTTTTCTCAAAAATTTCAATTTGCACTTTTCCAAGCCCATAAGAGGGCTTGAGCGGAATTCCCAATTTCTGAGCCACGCTTCTCGCCGCGTCAAGCGTTTGAATATCTTCGGCTTTCAAATCAGGGTTAAACTGCAAAATCGAATCAAACACGGTGATGCGCTGAAACGGTTTTGAAAAGTCGTAGTCGATACCTTGTGCACTGAACTGACACCCACCCAGTGCGCGTTCAGCGACATAGCGCAGCATGTTCTCGGTCGTGTCCATCAGGTCACGATAATCGGCATAGGCCTGATAAAACTCGAGCATGGTAAATTCGGGGTTATGGCGGGTAGACAAACCTTCATTTCTGAAATTGCGGTTGATCTCAAAAACGCGCTCAAAACCGCCAACAACAAGGCGCTTCAGGTATAACTCGGGCGCAATTCGCAGATACATTTCGATATCCAGCGCATTATGGTAAGTAACGAAAGGTTTAGCGGTTGCTCCACCGGGAATGGTTTGCATCATGGGTGTTTCCACCTCCATGAAATCCCGGTCGGTAAGGTAGTCGCGAATGGCATCAATCACAGTGGCACGAATGGCAAACACCCGCCGTGCGTCCTCGTTCATGATGAGATCGACATAACGCTGGCGATAACGAAGCTCTGTGTCCGACAGGCCATGATACTTGTCAGGAAGCGGACGCAGCGACTTGGTCAACAGAACAGCGTTATCCATATTGACATACAAATCACCCTTGCCCGATTTATGCACGGGGCCTTCCGCCCCGACAATATCGCCGATATCCCAGCTTTTTATATCCGCTTGCTGCTCATCACTCAGGCCATTTCGATCGACATAAAGCTGTATACGCCCCTTGACATCCTGTAATACCAGAAAAGGCCCTCGCTTTGCCATCAGGCGCCCGGCCACCGCTGCACGACGATTCAGTGTTTCCAGTGCCAGCTTGTCTTTCTCCCCCAGCTCTTTTTGCAAATCAATCGTGTAATCACTGCGACGAAAATCATTCGGGAAGGCCACTTGCCGTGTTTCGCGAATATGTTTGAGCTTGTTGCGTCGCTCGGCAATCAGTTTGTTTTCATCTTCGGTGGAAACCCTTGCAGTTTCATTTTTTTCAGTCATGCCGGAATACCCTTTATCACTTTGCGAATTTACAAGCCCATTTTCAGGCTGGCTTCAATGAAATTATCAATATGCCCATCAAGCACAGCCTGACAGTTACTGGTTTGTACATGGGTACGAAGATCCTTGATACGCTGATCGTCCAGCACATAGGAGCGAATCTGGCTACCCCAACCGATATCGGTCTTGCTGTCTTCAAGTGCCTGCGCTTTCTCAGTTCGCTTCATCATTTCAAGTTCATAGAGTTTGGCGCGTAACTGCTTGAAGGCGAAATCCTTGTTGGCGTGCTGTGAACGCTGGTTCTGGCACTGCACAACGGTATTGGTTGGCACATGGGTGATACGGACAGCGGAGTCGGTAGTGTTGACATGCTGCCCACCAGCACCGGATGACCGGTAGGTATCGATACGCAAATCTGCCGGATTGATATCGATTTCGATATTGTCGTCAATTTCCGGCGAAACAAACACGGCGGCAAAAGATGTGTGACGACGGTTACCCGAATCAAAAGGCGACTTGCGTACCAGCCGGTGAACACCGGTTTCAGTCCGCAACCAGCCGAAAGCATATTCACCCTCAAAACGGATAGTTGCACCCTTGATACCGGCCACATCGCCGGCAGACACTTCCATCAGTTCGGTTTTGAAACCTTTTCTCTCGCCCCAGCGCAAGTATTGCCGCAACAACATTTCGGCCCAGTCCTGCGCTTCAGTACCCCCGGAACCTGCCTGAATATCCAGAAAGCAGTTGTTTTCATCCATTTCACCTGAAAACATGCGACGAAATTCCAGCTCTTGCAAACGCTCTTCCAGCGTATCCACATCAGCTTCAACAGCGGCAACCGTGTCGGCATCATTCTCCTCAACAGCCAGTTCGAGCAAATCGGCGAGGTCATTCAGGCCACTGTCCATCGCATCAATTGTTGCAACAACCGACTCCAGCGACGCTCTCTCACGACCCAGTGCCTGCGCCCGTTCCGGTTCATCCCAGACAGAAGGTTCGCCCAGTTCCAGCTCTACCTCGATCAGGCGCTCTTTTTTATTGGCGTAGTCAAAGGTACCCCCTGAGAACATCGGTTCTCTGACGAAGGTCGTCGATTTGATGAAAAAGCGGTGCGGTTTCCATAATTGAGCGGGTTCCGTTTAAAGCGATCATGCACCCTGTGTTTTCAGGGCACCAACAAAAAATCAGCCGGGGATTCTAACGCAGAACGCCCTTTTTCACCAAGGCATCGACAACGCAGCGCCCGATTAATTTTGAACAACCTGGTTTAGATAAGCTCACCTTGATTTATTTCCTCCATCGTGTATTTTTCGCAACCACCCGGGCAAGACGCCCGACAGCCCTGGCCGGCTTGAACGATGCCAAACCCGAATCCGCCATCACTGAAGGAACAGCATGATGTCTTATACAAACACCGCAACAAGTCACACTACAGGCCAAATTCCGTTTTCCTGTACAGAAAGCCGGGCAAAAACGCCCTGCACTACCCATTCAACGCCCCAAAAAATCCTTTTGTTCCTGCATCGCTGCTCGCTTCCCTGCCTGATTTTGCTGAACCTGAGCGTACTTGCCGGTTTGTGCGTGCTGGATATTTTCACAACTTTTGGTCAACACATCAGCATGCAGCAAAAATGGGGTTTCATCATGATGGCGACCCTGACCTTCAACCTGGGCGTTTTCTTTCTCGAATTGCATGCTGACAAGCGTTACCGCAAAGTCAAAAAGATTTTGAGAACAAAGGCGCTGGCCGCTCAACACGAAAAACGCGACACCGAAAAAATGATAGCGATTCTCAGTCACGAAATTCGCAACCCGATGCAAACCATTGTCGCCATTACACATCAACTGCAAAAAACCGGATTGGGCAGAAAACAACAGGAATACCTCCATGAGTTTGAACAATCCGGGCAGCATATGTTATGCCTGCTCGAAGACCTGCTACAAAGCTGCGAGACAAAATCAGCCAGCGACGCTGAGCACGACATACCGTTTACTACCGACAATCTTGTTCAGCCCTTACAACTGACCTTCGCGTCCGCTGCATCACGCAAACAGATTGCGTTCAGCATCATCAACAAGGTCGACAGCGGTCATTATTTCAGGGGAGACCTTCACAGTATTCGGCGCATTCTGATGAACCTCTGCGACAACGCCCTGAAATACACCGAAAAGGGAAAAATCACACTCACGATCCTAAAAGACAAACAGGATTATCTGCACTTTGATGTCACCGACACCGGCAAGGGAATCCCCGTGGATAAACAGCAAGTCATTTTCAGGGAGTTCGAACGCCTGAACCATCAGGATGAAAACGAAAACATGGCGGGCCTCGGTCTTGGCCTTGCACTTTCCCGCAAACTGGCCGCGAGGATGCAGGGAACACTACGACTTGTCCACAGCACTGAAAACGGCAGTTGTTTCCGACTGACGCTGCCACTACCCGCAGCAACAGCTTCACAACAGAAAGACAAAACCGACACCTGTGCCGAAAACCCGCAAAAAAAACCTGAAAACATATCGACCCTACACCCTGCTTCATCCCGGCCGGATTTACCAGCAGCACAGGGCATGCATGGACAAAAAAGCAGAAAGAAACAACGGATTCTCGTGGTCGAAGATAACAGCCTGCAAAGCCAGCTGCTCAGGGATTTGCTGACTGACAGTGGCGAAGTGGTTTGTGCATACAACGGTGCAGAAGCTTTGCAATATTGTTTTGATTCATCGTTTGAGGTGATATTGATGGATTTGCACATGCCGGTACTTGACGGTTTTGAAGCTACACGACAAATACGCAATTGGGAAAAAGCCAAAGGTCTCAAACCCGCCATGATTATTGCACTCACAGCCGATAACACGATCAGTTATCGGGATGAGCTCTTTGCAACAGGCTTTAACGAAATCCTGAAAAAACCGGTTACCCAAGCTGAATTACAAGGCAAACTCTCACTTTATGCAAAGCATGCTGAGCCCTGCTTTCAATAGACAGACCAGGCATTCACAAAAAAAGCGGCCTTGGCCGCTTTTTTACCCAGCTCAATCAACGCTGGGTTGTGAGATCCAGGCTATTACTGGCGCTGAAAGGTGTATTGCCAGAAACAGCACCGGATTGCACAGTAAACGCACGCCATACGCCGGTGCCAGCATTTCGCAACAGAATATCAGCGTCACCATCGGCATCAATATCAGCCTCGCTCTCGAAAACCCAGCTTGTCGATGCATAAGGGCTAAAGGGCGTATCAGACGCAACCAGATTATTCTGCATCAGGAAAACCCTCCAGCTACCTGCAGAAGTGCTGCGTAAAACGAGGTCTTCATCACCATCGGCATCCAGATCGGCCGTCGTCTGCAAAGTCCAGTCACTACTGGGATAAACAGAAAACAAACCGCCACTGCCTGAAATCGCTCCCGCCTCCATGATGAATCGACGGTATTTACCATTACCACTGCGACGCATCAGAATATCGTCATCGCCATCGCCATCAAAATCTCCGGCAGCCTGCAAAACATAATCACCACTGAAAAGAGGCAAATTACGCTTGTCAGCCACTGCCCCGGCTTGTATTTCATTCATCTGGTATTTATTGAGGCTGGTATTTTTCAATATAACATCATCATCACCATCGCCATCGAAGTCACCGGCAACTGCAAATTCATAAGCACCGGTATCCATCCACAAGGCTGCCTGACTGACATAAGCACCATTTTCCAGAATAATCTGGCGCCAGGCCCCGGTGCTGCTGTTGCTCATAAGGATATCCTTGTCGCCGTCACCATCGAGATCCAGGTTGGCCTCGTGAACCCAGTTTGAACCTGTCCAGGTTGCAGGAATTGACAGGGCCGCTGTGCCAGTGACTCCGCCGCCATCTACCGATACAACAGTGAATACACCCGTAGCGGTTGAGCGCAGCAGTACATCGTCATCACCATCGGCATCGAAGTCGCTGATTTTCCCTGGCGTTGCCGGATAGCTCATATTATCCTGAGGGTCGGTGCCCGCCTGATATTCTTCCAGGTTGGTGAAGCCATCACTATCGGCATCCAGTGCGCTGTCATTAGTACCCACAGAAAGACCATTCAATGACTCCCACAAGTCGGGCATGCTATCACTGTCATCATCGGCACTGTTACCAAAAGCGGCGAGAAACTGGCTAAGGGCAGCATCGTTGAGAAAATACTCCTGACCGGTTGAGCCCGCATCGGAAATCGTGCCCCGACGAACATGACTGCTGCCCTCGATGCCGGATTCGGCCATCAGGAAGCCTTTTCTCTCATCTTCATCGATATAGAGCTGGAAACTGCCACCGTCGAAAAGCCAATCAGGCAGTGTATAACTGATCAGTGTCTGGCTGCCCCGTGCACCCAAGGTAAACGCCACGCTATCAACCAGTGAACTGCCATTGGTCGCGCCATCCCAATAGGTTTTGTAGATACGCAACTGCGGGCTGGAACCCCCGATATTACCGTTGGACGATACGAAGTGAACATCGTAGTTATAGTTGTCGCCCAGAACCGCGTCATACCCACCGGCTACCGTAAAGGCCGCGCGCACCGCCAACGGATCAAAACCGGTGTTAACATGCACCACCGCATTCAGGCTGCCAGCCAGAGCCGGTGGCGTTTCAAAATCAGTCGCCACAAAGTTGTAGCAGTTTTTGCCAGTGACGCCCTGAGTCAACCACCAGGTATCATCACACCAGAAATCGTACACGGTGTTCTGCAACTCGAAATCACCGCGCAACAGTTTTGCTGAACCGGAAAATGCGGCTGAACTGCTGAGCCCGGCATTAAAGACCGAGCCACCGAGGTCGCTGAACATTGCCTCCATCAATACGCCATCAAGCGATTTCTCGAAAAGATCCACATGAAGAATTTCACCATTGGAAATCGCGGAGCCACTTACCGTCGGTTTGATAATCGCAGTTTCACCCCCGGTGACATAACCGTCGATAATGAAGCGGTCTTCCCAGTAGGTGAGGCTGCCATCTGATTGCAGGTAATAACCATCGCCAGGGTTAGTCAATAATTGCCAACTACCGCTACCGGCATTCCATCCGTACATCTGTTCTGCACTGCTATCAGTAATCGTGCCATACTCAAAGCCTTCATCGACATCTTCCAGCCAAGAGACGCCAACATTACCCACCGTAGACTCGGTAATCGGCACAAAATCATTAGCCACATATTGATAAAGTAACTGGCCGCGAATCTCACCGCCTGCAAAAGTGGAACTGTGAATATTGATATACCAGAGGTCAGCCAGAATATCGCCCAGCTGATCAGATACCGTGTAAGTACCGGAATTCAGGTCAACCAGATCAATCGTGCCGGATTTCGGTGAGCCTGTTGAGAGTGCATAGGTCACACCAGCACTGGAACCGGCTGCCGCTGGCCCGTGAAAATGCGAAGCCGTTTCTGTACCCGAAAGACCCGAAAATGAAATAGTGTAGGTCAGTGAATCATTCTCCAGATCGAGCACAGCTGAACCCGAACCTGAGCCTGTTCTGCCGCCACCACCGGCCTGTGCGGCATCAAGACTGATACCCAGACTGATCAGCTCAGGGTGAAGTTGACCACGAATTTCACCGCCACCAAAAGTGGTGGTATGGATGTTCACATACCAGAGCCCATGCACCAAATCATAAATCTGTTGATCAACACTGTAAGTTCCTCCACCTTTTACCACCAGGTCAAACGAGCCTGATTTTGGCGAACCCGCCGGCAAGGTATAAAGCGCTGCCGCTGACGAACCCGCCGCCGCAGGGCCATGAAAATGCGCGGCCGTTTCAGTGCCAGACAAGCCACTGTAGGCCATGCTGTAAGTGACCGTGTCTGTATCGAGATCGATGCTCATCACACCGGAACCTGCCCCCGTGCGGGCACCACCACCCGCCTGGGCCGCATCCATATCAAACGCGATATTGATACTGAGCGCCTGTGCCGGCGCAGAAAAAACAAACAACAAACTCAAGAAAACCGGGCACGATTTTGCCAATTTACGCACAAGCGCTGCAAGGGAGATGTTCATACTCAATCCTGATGGGTGTTAATTTAAGATGGTTGGCCAATAAATTAGTCTATCGGCATCAAAACCACAAGTCCAGATAGTGCTTCTCATTTTCTTTCGGCCGGATTCGCACTGATTTTGCAGGGAGAATACTCAGTGATCAGCGTTATTTTTTCTCGCTTTTCCTTTTTGAGCTGAATTCTTGGTGCCTTTGAAGGTGCTTTAGCCGAACAAACCCAAACTCTCCACCACCAACTGCAAAGATTCCCGACCGTTAAACACATTGATATCCAGTCGGTAAACCAGCTCAACTTCTTGTCCCGCTTCAATATCGAACCAGGCAGGTTCGGGGCTGAAACAAAGTGCTTCACATTCTATCTGCATGCCAGCGGCCTCCTCCACACAAGGTGCCACAGTGAGTTTGAGGTATTTCTCTGCCAGCACGCGCCGCGCCTTCACCCTGAACTCGCCGACAAAAACCGGCTCGGGAAACTTCTGCCCCCAGGGCCCCGCTTCACGCAACAGGGCGGCAAAATCCAGACTCAGCTCGGAGGCTGTCAACTTCGCATCCACTTCGATGATTTTTTCCGGCGCTTCAATACCGAGCTGCCTTTCAGCCTCATCACCAAAGGCTTGAACAAACGCCGAGTAGCGGGATACATCGAGGCTCAGGCCTGCCGCCATGGCATGACCACCAAAGCGTGTAATCAGTCCGGGCTGGCGGCTGGCAATTGCATCCAGTGCATCACGAATATGAAAGCCGGGAATGGAGCGCCCCGAACCTTTCAGTTCGTTTTCACCGGCAAGCGCAAAACAGAAAACCGGACGGTGATAACGCTCCTTGATACGCGAGGCCAGCAAGCCGACCACACCCTGATGCCAGCTTTCATCGTATAAGCACAGGCCGGCACGCATTTGCTGCTGCGGCGATACGGCAAGCTCACCCAGTGCCCGTACTGCCTGCGCTTGCATATCCTGCTCTATTTCGCGACGCTCGCGGTTCATGCTATCGAGTTCCTGCGCAAAACTCCATGCTTCGGCATCGCTTGCTGCCAACAAACACAGCACCCCGTAACGCATTTCCGTCAAACGACCAGCTGCATTCAATCGCGGAGCGACAAAAAATGACAAATCACTGGCAACCGTTCTGGCGACCTCACGGTTCGCAACTTCCAGCAAGGCGCGAATACCCGGACGAACCCTGCCAGTGCGAATACGGCGCAAGCCCTGATCAACCAGCACACGATTACAATAGTCAAGCGGCACCACATCGGCAACGGTACCCAGTGCAACCAGATCAAGATAATCGGCCAGATTCGGCTCGCCGATACCCTTGCTTTCAAACCAGCCTTGCGCCCTTAATCTAGCTCGCAAACCCATCATCAGGTAAAAAACCACGCCCACACCGGCAATGCAGCGGGCAGGAAAACGACAACCCGGTTGACTGGGATTGATAATGGCCACCGCATCCGGCAATTCTGCAGGTGGCAAATGGTGATCGGTAACAATCACATCCATGCCAAAATGCCTGGCATATGCCACGCCTTCCACACTGGAGATACCGTTATCCACCGTGATTAACAGTGCCGCACCCATCGGCCTGACCAGATCAACCACAGCTGGCGACAAACCGTAGCCAAAATCAAAACGATTAGGCACCACAAAATCAACCTGAGAAAAGCCCATCGCTTTCAGGGCACTCACAGCCAGCGCTGTGCTGGTTGCGCCATCGGCATCAAAATCACCGACAATGATGATTTTTTCAGAAGTCTTCAATGCTCTTTCCAGCCTCTCCACAGCGGCCGGCATGCCTTTGAGACGATCGGGAGAAGGTAAACGGAAGAGACTTAAATCCAGCTCATCGGCCGACACAATGCCACGACTCTGATAGATACGCCTTAACACCGGGTGCAGGGATTCCGGCAAATCACCGGTGTTTTCAGGAAGCGGGCGCAGAACGATTTTTTTCATCGATAAATCTGGAGATAGGCAACAGAATGGATTATGTCATAATGTCCGGCCTGTCGCTGCCGGGACAACACCGTAAAACACTTCCACGAACAGCTTCAGAACATCAATCGCCCCAAAAAAACAGCCACCTCGATGAAACCAGCAAAATACGCACTGCAAGGGCTCTATGCCATCACCGATGAAACACTTCTGCCAGAAGATTGCTTTATCGGCAAAATCACCACTGTTCTGAAAAATGGCTGCAAAATCATTCAATACCGCAACAAACACGGCAGCTCGGTCTTGCGACAAAAACAGGCCGAGCAACTGCGCAAGCTTTGCACGCAATATGATGCCTGCCTGCTGATCAATGATGATGTGGAACTCGCCCTTGCCTGCAAGGCAGACGGCGTTCACCTCGGCCAGAACGACATCGCATTAAATAAGGCGCGCAAACAGCTCGGCAGCAATGCCATTATCGGTATTACCTGCCACGACTCACTCGATTTGGCAGTCCAGGCCCAACATGAAGGGGCTGACTATGTCGCCTTTGGCAGCTTCTTCCCATCAGCTATCAAACCACACGCACAACGCGCCCCGAAGGCACTGCTGATTGAAGCCAAAGCGCAGTTGAATATTCCTCTGGTGGCGATTGGCGGCATAACCCGCGATAATGGGCGCCAACTGATAGACTGCGGTGCCGATATGCTCGCCGTGATCAGCGATTTATGGGCAGACGACAGCACCACCAGCCTCGAACAACGCACGAACGCATTCATGCATCTGTTCGTTTGAATCGCAAAATGTCCACTACCCTTTACACTCCCAGCTATTTGCCTAAAAAGGATGCCGTTAACACATGACACACTCCGAACAACTCTTTACCCTCGCCCAGCAACACATACCCGGTGGCGTAAATTCGCCGGTTCGCGCTTTTAAAGGCGTGGGCGGTACGCCGGTTTTTTTTGATCACGCTGAAGGCGCCCATGTTTTTGATACCGACGGCAAGCGTTATATC
>JAGRJA010000069.1 GCA_020443005.1 Pseudomonadales bacterium | reverse complement strand
GGAAAAAATCACGATAAAAAGAACCACAATCAGTCTTTGACGACGAAGGGGGTGCATTATTGTTGCCCCCCTCTTTTCTCTTCAATCAAAAATGCCCGCTGAGCTTCGCGAAGAAGACCGCGTTGCCTGATCACAGGTTTGACCAGCAAAAAAACCAATAGCAGCATGGACAAAAGATAAGCTGACCAGACATAAAAACCATGTCCACCCATTGCGATAAACGCCGAAAAACTTTCAAAATACATCTGATTTCTGAACCTCTGTAATCAGCTACGGGATTTGCAAAGCTCTCTTACCCATTGGCTTCGCGACTCATGGCGAAGAATTTCACAGCGTAAATTCAGTATGAGCACCAAAGCATAAAACAGGTAAAAGGCGACTATCATTAACAAAAGCGGGTGCCACATATCAGGATGCATGGATGGCGCTTCGGTCATCTTGATTGTCGCGGGCTGGTGTAATGTGTTCCACCAGTCTACAGACTTGTAAATAATCGGAATGTTCACCATACCGACCAGCGCAAGCACAGCGCTGGCCCGATTGGCCCCTTCCTCATTCTGGAATGCCTGCTGCAAGGCAATGACACCGAGATAGAGAAAAAACAGAATCAGCATGGAAGTGATTCGCGCATCCCATACCCACCATGTCCCCCATGTCGGCTTGCCCCAAATCGCACCACTGAAAAGGGAGATAAAAGTCAGAACAGCACCAAGCGGCGCTGCTGCCCTCAACACCCACATGGCGAGCTTGATTCGCCAAACAAGCCCGACAGCTCCCGCCAATGCCATCAGGTAATAACCGGCCAATGCCAGAAAAGATGTCGGCACATGAATATAAATAATACGAAAGCTGTTACCCTGCTTGGCATCAGCAGGTGCAAATGCCAAGCCCCAAACCAGGCCCGCAACCAGACAAAGGGCAACAGCCAGCCATAACCAGGGCAAAAGACCACTGCTGAAGTGATAAAACCACTTCGGGGAACCGAAGCGATGAAACCAGGTCCATTTGCGTGTAGGTGCTTTACTCATTCATTCAACCTGCAGAAAATTCAAATCTTTCGGGGCAACCAGTTGCGCTATTCATCGACACTCAATTGCAAGGCTGCCACCACAGCGAGGGGGGCAAATGCCACCGCCGCACAGGTAAAGGCCGCGAGAATCAATAGGGGAGCAAGATAGCTGAAGCCCTCAACGGCATTTCGAACAGTGCTTGCACCAAAAATCAGCACGGGTATATATAGCGGCATAATAATCACTGATAACAACTGGCCAGAACGACGCAATGAAACCGTCAAACCGGCACCTATGGCTCCGATAAAACTGAGTGACAGTGTACCCAACAAAAGGCTCGACACCATGGGTAAATACCCTGCATCAGGCAAAAAAAGCATGGTTGCCAGCAGCGGCGCAAATACGACCAGTGGCAAGCCCGAAACCAGCCAGTGCACCAGCACTTTAAGCATTACCACCAGGTAAAGTGATACCGGCATCAGCATCAATTGCTCAAGACAGCCATCCTCGTAATCTGACTTGAAGAGGCCATCCAGAGATAACAGCGAGGACAGCAAGGCGACAACCCAGATCATTCCCGGCGCAATCATGGACAACACACCCGGCTCAGGTGAAACCCCGAGCGGCAGTAAACTGGTTACCATCAGGAAAAAGATCAGCGGGTTCGCCAGCTCACCCCGATTGCGGTAGGCCAGTAACAGCTCCCGTGAAAACAGCCGATTATAAACCTTCAAGTCAAGGCTCCAACGGCAAAGTCCGATAAATCCAGTTTGCGGGCAGAAATACCGAGGTCATGGTGAGTTGTGATCAGGGCAGCCCCGCCTTTGGCGATATGCTCAAGTATACGCTGTTCGACTTGCCGAACACCTTTCTGGTCTATTGCGGTAAAAGGTTCATCAAGCACCCACAATACTGCACTGCTGAGATAAAGACGGGCAAGTACAACGCGCCGCTGCTGACCGGCTGACAAACCGGCACAAGGCTGGTCTTCATAATGGGCCAGCCCGACATGCTGAAGGGCATCGAGAATCTTGCTGTCTTCAGTTTCAGGAAAATACCAGCGAAGATTTTCCAAAGGACTCAGACTTTTTTTTATACCGGAAAGGTGGCCGATGAAAAGAAGGTCCTTTTCATAGACTGAATGCCTGCGAGCAAGCTTTTGTCCTCGCCAGTACATTTTCCCTTCGTATTGAGTGGAAAGGCCGGCCAGAATCTTTAACAGACTGCTTTTACCGACTCCGTTTGGCCCTGCCAGTTGCAACAGCTCTCCGGAGGCCAGCTCAAATGCCAGATTATGAAAAAGGCGAACTCCACCCCGCTGACAACTCAATTGCTTGACGGATAATAACGGTGAGTGAGACAAAGCGCTTCCCCGGCGACAGTGTGGAAATCTGAATGGCGGGAATTATAGAGGAATACTGAAGGCTTTTCACGGCTTGTGCACGCCAATCAGAACCGATCTGCGAAAACACAGAGAATGAACAATCAAGCACGGCTGTCCAAGCAAAAATTCAGGGGGTAACCAACACCATCAGCCAGACAAGGAAACTGATAAAAACTGTTCAGGAGCCGACTGAAGAGCTCCTGAACAGTCCAATTCAAAATAAAAACAGTGGATCGAAAGCTACAGATCGAAATCGTAATCGCGCAATTGTCTTTGCAAGCGCCTGTCTTCGATACGGTCTTCAAGCATTCTTCTCACACTCTTGTCAAAAACCTGAGGGTGAATCTCCTCGATATCATCCTCGATTTCAATGTAATCGTCTTCGATAATACCAGCATCAACATCCAACTTTCCCATACCTGCCTCCAATGAAAACAAATAACTGAAGCTGAAAAGCCGAGTGGCCAACCCACATACGGTCAAACACCCGCCTTCAATCGAAAATTACCGCTGAAAAGAAAAAGCGTCAAGACCTTTCAGTCATAAATAATTGACGCTCATGCCATCCAGCAGATAACGGCGCGCATGATAAATCAGATCGATAAAGAGTCAACAAAGACATTGTGATAAAATTCGCTGAATAAGGCATTTTCGGCTGTATCCCCTCCAGTGCCCCGACTCATGGAACCCGTGGCCCCATGCAAAAACAAAATGAATCAGTATTACCCGACTTCATCATCGTCGGCACCCAGAAAGGCGGAACAAGCTCTGTCTATAACGCACTCAGTCAACACCCCCGAATAAGCCCGGCCAAAAAAAAGGAAGTCCATTATTTCGATCAGCATTTTGATCAAAGCCTGCAATGGTATTCATCGCACTTTTACCGTACACACAATGGCGACAGGACAGGCGAAGCCAGCCCGTTTTATTTGTTTCACCCGCTCTGCGCCGAACGAATTGCCTCAATACTGCCAGCGGTAAAAATTATTGTGCTTTTGCGCAACCCTGTCGACCGTGCCTACTCCCACTATCAACATATGTGCCGTCGTGGAATAGAAACCCTCTCCTTTGATCAGGCCATCAAGGCTGAAAAAAAAAGAACCGAGACAGGTTGGCAAAAATTACTGCGGGGAGAAATCATCAGCAGCAGCCCTTTACAGCAATTCTCCTATGTACGAAGAGGGCTTTATCTGGAACAGCTGCTTCGCTACGAAAACCTCTTCCCCCGCACTCACATCAAAGTGTTATGCAGTGAAGATTTTTATCATTCACCCCTGCCCTTTCTTTCAACACTCTACGAATTTCTCGATGTAGACCCCGCTTTCCAGCCGGAGGATCTTCTCCCTCGCAAACCGGGCAACTATACAAAGGAAAAATCAGCCACGCTTTCCGCACTTGAAGATTACTTTGCGCCACACAATGAAGCGCTGTTTCGTCATTTGGGTGTCCGGTTTAACTGGTAGCGACTGCTTCCGGTTCAACAGAAAGTGGATCGTGTTCACAAACTGCACACCCTGAAAACGACCGGACACAAAAACCTGATAAAGTCCGACCTATCGACTCATTCCAGATTCAGCGGCAGACAGACCAAATAACGGGGTGGAAAAGTGGAAGCGCTTAAAGGCAAAATCGTTCTCATTACCGGCGCCGGGTCAGAAACCGCCAAAACAATCGCCTGCAATTTATCCGATGCCGGAGCGCGTCTGATCCTGACAGACATCAATTACACAAGCGCACAGCAACTCTCAAACCATATAGGTAGCAAGGCAATTGCAATCCAGCACGATGTCACCAGTGAATACAGCTGGCTGCAGGTTCTTGAAACAACCAGTAACAGTTTTGGACACCTGCATATGCTGATTCATTGTGCAAAAGTGGCAGGATGCGGGTCGCTCATGGAAACCCCGTTTTCTGAATGGCAAAAAATCCAGAATGTACATTGCAACGGTGTTTTTCTCGGGGCAAAACATGCAATACCGCTGTTCGAGGCCTCCGGTGGTGGCCTTATGATCAATGACATTATCAGTGATCAACTGATGAAGAATGATTGCAGCCTGACGGTAAACCAGGAGGCCGTACTCGAGCTCACTCGAAGCATCAATGCCTATTGCCGCGAAAGAGGATCGAAAGTCTATAGCCATACACTTGTCTGCGCCCGACAACATCAACCAAAAAATACACAGAAGATTGCAGAAATGCTCATTTGCCTTGCTACCCGCCACAAAGAGAATACTTTCGGCCTTTCGTTTACGGAAGCAGAGTTTGACCGCCTGAATGCATAACTGTGTAATATCAGCTGAAGCTTGCTGAGCTTGTACACTACATTTTAATTTCTCCCGATTTATCGTCTGTCATCATCGAAACAAACCTACACTTGCCAGTCGTTTCACGGTACTATTTCAAGTTGTGTAACTGCTTCGCCACAAGCTCAACCTACCCACTACAAAAGGGACATGTATCATGGATATTTCAACCGTTATTACACTGGTCGTTATTGCCGCCCTGATCTTTTATATTATCGGCATCTACAACCAACTGGTCGCATTGAAAAACCGTTATCAAAACGCCTTTTCACAGATAGAAGTACAATTAAAGCGTCGTTATGACCTGATCCCCAATCTGGTCGAAACGGCCAAGGGTTACCTGAAGCACGAAAGTGAAACACTGGAGGCTGTTATTCAGGCAAGGAATGCGGCCAATGACGGCCTGAAAAGTGCAGCCGCCGACCCCGCCAATAAACAGGCCATTGATAACCTCGGCAAAGCCGAAACAAATCTCGGCAACGCCATGGGTCGTTTGAATGTCGTGATGGAAGCCTACCCTGACCTCAAAGCCAACCAGAACATGATGCAACTGAGTGAAGAATTGACCAGCACCGAAAACAAGGTGTCTTTTTCACGACAGGCCTTTAATGATGCTGTCACCGAATATAACACCTACAAACAAAGTTTCCCCCAGAACTTTTTTGCCGCCCGCTTTGGGCACACCCAGGATGCGACCCTGCTTGAATTTGAAGACAGTGCAGCCATTCAGGCCGCACCGAAAGTGGCATTCTAGCTATTCAGTAGCTGCCGATAATACGAATGAATTTTTTTGCTTCACAGGATCAGGCAAAAACCAATACCCGCAAACTGGTGATTCTGTTTGCGCTTGCGGTGATCAGCCTGATTCTGCTTACTGAAGCGCTTGTACTTGTCTGCCTTGGCTTTACCGGCAACATCAATTTTGCTGAAATCAATTCATGGCAACAACTGGCAGACAGCATCGGGGTTGATGTAATCATCGGTATTGCGGTAGTGATCATCGCCGTTGTATCGCTGGCATCACTCTTCAAAATGGCCCAGTTATCGGGCGGCGGCAAGGTCATCGCTGAAACCATGGGTGGCACACTGCTCTCGCCGGACAGTCGCGACCCTGATGAAAGAAAAATCCTCAATGTCGTCGAGGAAATGGCCATCGCATCAGGGACTCCCGTTCCTCCGGTTTATATCATAGAACAACACGGTATCAATGCATTTGCAGCTGGACACACACCCAAAGATGCTGTTATCGGTATTACCAGAGGTTGTATCCGGGCACTTGATCGAACCGAACTACAGGGCGTTGTCGCTCACGAATTCAGCCATATCTTCCATGGAGACATGAAACTGAATCTTCGCCTGATTGCGGTACTTCACGGCATCCTGATTCTTGGTATTCTGGGGTACTACCTGCTGCGCTTTTCTTCAGGTGGGCGTCATCGCTCATCAAATAACCGCAACGATGGTGCTGCCGCCCTGATCATGCTTGGCGCAGGCTTATGTGTAATCGGTTACACCGGCACATTTTTTGGCAATCTGATCAAGGCTGCAGTCAGCCGTCAACGCGAGTATCTTGCAGACGCTTCGGCAATACAATACACACGCAACCCGGACTCTATCGCCGGAGCACTCAAAAAAATCGGCGGCTACTCTTTGGGCTCACTGGTCGACAACCCCCACTCCAGTGAAATCAGCCACCTTTTTTTCAGCGAGGGGGTCAGTACCGCTTTCAGCAGCCTGATGGCAACGCACCCGCCACTTGATGAACGGATCCGGCGGGTTGATCCTCATTGGAACGGGAAGTACATAAAGGTTCCATTGCCGGAAGAGGTCAAGGCAAACCCCGCGTCAATTATCCCGACACCCAAAGGCCCGATGGTTGACAAGCAGAAACTGGCTGCAGCCGCTGTTATCGGGGCTACACTTGCCGGGCAGCAGGCTGACAACCCTGCAATCGACAAGGCTAACAACACGCCCTCTGCACTCGATTCTATAGGAGAACCCGGACAGGCTCATCTGGAGGAAGCCGGCCGCCTGCTTACCGCCTTGCCAGAAACCCTTGTAAACAGCGCACATCAGCCCTTCGGGGCCAGAGCAATCATTTATTGCCTGCTTTTCGACAGCAAAAATGACAACATCATCAAAAAACAGAGCCAGATTTTGCAATTACGCGCAGATCCGAATGTCTACCGAGAGGCGCTCAAATTGCTTCCGCTGTTCAAACAGCTGGATTTTTCCTGCCGTTTACCTTTGCTCGATATTTGTATGCCGGCATTGAAAACACTGTCAGCAAAACAATACGACATTTTCAAAAGTGTGATGCTGGCGCTTGTGAAGGCAGACTATAAAATTGAACTTTTCGAATGGTCGATATACAGAATTGTAACGCATCACCTGGAACCACAGGTGTCGGTGCTTCAAAAGCCGTTAAAAGACCTGGCAACCGCCAAACAGGCCTGTATCACCATCCTTTCAGCCATCGCAATTGCTGACAGCGTGTTCGAGGGTGAAGCCAAGGCTGATTTCGATCGTGCTTACCCCTTGCTTGAACTACCTGAAGGCCAGTTTGACAAGGAAGCACTCAACAATCTTGAAAATCTGGACAAGTCTCTTAACCAGTTAAGCCTTCTTGCACCCTTGCTAAAGCCACGCGTCATAAAAGCCTGTTTTGCCTGTATCGGTGAAAAACACGATGCCATTGCCAAGCTTGAACTCGTCAGGGCAATTGCCGATGGCATGGATGTACCGATTCCCCCCATACTTCCCGGTCAACCACTTTACTGAAACGCTAACAATCACCGGCGCTCACAGTGACAACACCAACACAGACAAATGCTTATTTACTTTAGGCCATGCAAACGGCAGTCTGCTATTTATCGCAGTACTGACCTGACAAAATTAGCCTGTTAATCCCGGTGTTTGCCGACCTTGACGATAGCCTCGATATGACTCACTACATCAGCCTTGATCACCCCATGCTCTCATCAGCAAATTGCGAAATGCTTACCCATAACCCTGATGAAGACCTTATATCCCGTCAATTACACAATGATAAAATCTGGGAAATTCACGAAACCCGTCTGATACTTGACAATCTGGTCGAAGGCGATCGTTTTATTGATGTGGGTGCCAACATCGGTTATTACACGCTGTTAGCCTCCATTAAAACCGGGAACACAGGTTGCGTTTATGCCTTTGAGCCAGACCCGCTGAACTTCTCCTTGCTGGAAAAAAACATCAAGCTGAACAAGCGTGAAAATGTAGAAACATTCAATGTTGCACTAACTGCGAATGAAGGCGATACAAGACTCTATCTATGCGAAGACAACAAAGGCGACCATCGCAACTACCCGAGCGATGACGACCGCCAATCCATTCAGATAAAAGCCGCAACAGCTGACCGCATGCTTGAACATTGCGCCGGTATAAACTTTATAAAAATTGACACACAAGGTGCAGAAACCAGTGTTATCAAGGGCTTTCAAAAAACACTTCAGGCGAACCGTTCTCAACTTAAAATGATTATCGAATTCTGGCCATGGGGTCTGCGAAAAAACAATAGCAGCTGTTTTGAACTGATGGGATATCTTGAAACACTCGATTTACCCATGCACATTATTGATCATGTACAGGGAGGGATTTATTCATCCTCCAGAAACGTCATAATTGACTGGATGACAGAAACCGATAATACACCCGACAATCAAGGCTTTATCAATCTTTTCATTGGTGATGTAAAAACATGAACAACAAGGATTCAAGAACAGTTTATTCGACCGACAGCGGACGAATCACCTATCGCGACAAACCGGAAAAAAAACCACCGGCAATGGATGGCATCGTCCGTCTGAGGCTTGAAACCAAAGGCCGAAAAGGCAAAGGCGTGACGACTGTGTCGGGCTTGTCTGCCGATGAAAATGAATTGAAAGCTACCTGCAGACAACTGAAACAGATTTGCAGTTGTGGTGGCTCTGTAAAGGATTATGTGATCGAAATTCAGGGTGATCATCGACAAGCGATAAAAGCAGCGCTGGAAAAAAACGGTTATACCGTAAAACTGGCCGGTGGTTAGCATGCCATTGCAAGCACCTTACGGCAGTTGGGCCTCACCCGTTTCCAGCCAGACACTGACTGAAAAAAGCATTTCGATCAGCCAGCTGAGACACGAAAACACTGCTTTATACTGGGTTGAATCACGACCCGAAGAGCGCGGCAGAAACTGTATTGTTCAATATTGCAACAATGCCTATCGGGATATCACTCCCTCCCCTATCAATGTGAGAACTCGCGTTCATGAATACGGCGGGCAAGCCTATTGTGTACATGATGATATTGTGTATTTCAGCTGTCATGATGATCAGCGTATTTACAAAACAGATACCCGCTGTGAGCCCTCAAGACCCGAGGCATTGACTGCAGAAAACCTGGGCAGTTTCGCCGACCACTTCTTTGACACAGTTTATAACAGGCTGCTTTGTATTCGTGAAGCGCCGGCACAAAAAACCGACGCAGAGCCCGTTGCTTCAATCGTTGCGATCGATCCGGTCAGCGGTGAAATTCAGACATTGATTTCCGGTGATGACTTTTACGCCAATATTCAGGTCAGCCCTGACGGCAAGCACATGAGCTGGCTGTCATGGAATCATCCGGCAATGCCCTGGGATGATACAACGCTTTGGCTCGCCGACATCGATCACCAGGGGCTTCCATCAGCACCCAGAAAAATCGCTGATAATAGCAATGTCTCCCTGTTCCAGCCGCAGTGGGGTTTGAAAAACGATATCTTCTTCGTCTCGGACCAATCGGGCTGGTGGAATATTCACCGCTACTATCTCAATACAGGCGAAGAGATTAACCTGCTACCCATGGAAGCCGAGTTTGGCCTTCCTCAATGGGTGTTTGGCATGTCGACTTATCAAGTCGTTGATGAGGACACACTCGCTTGCTGTTATACCGCTGATGGCGAATGGCAACTGGCCCTGCTATCAATCAGCAAAAACAAACTAACGCCACTTGCCGATAAAAAATTCAACTGGTTCTCCGATCTTCATTACATGAACGGCAATCTCGTATACCTGTGTGGAAACAGTTTTGAACCACCAATACTGGTCATGCAATCGATTCACAAAACAGCCGACAAGCACATGGTCGAAAAGGATGAAGCTCGCAAGCATGTTTTGCCACACCGCATCCAGCTGAGAAATACCAGCCCGGCAAACTTGCCACAGGCATATTTCTCCATACCGGAAAAAATCACCTTTTCCACCGGTGAAGAGCAGCACGCACATGCTTTTTTTTACCCACCAAAAAATCCTGACTACAAATCCGCAGCCAATGAAAAGCCACCTTTAATCGTGCTTTGCCATGGGGGGCCGACCGGTGCCACAGAAATGCTCTACAATCTTAAAATACAATTCTGGACATCACGCGGCTTCGCGGTTGTGGATGTCAATTACCGTGGCAGCACCGGATATGGAAGGCATTATCGCGATTCATTGAAGGGGCAATGGGGAATTGCGGATGTCGAAGATTGTGTAAATGCCGCTCGTTACCTTGTCGAACAGAACCGCGTTGACCCGGAGCGCCTGGCTATTAAAGGTAGCAGTGCCGGCGGCTTCACTGTGCTTTGCGCACTGACCTTTCATGATATTTTCAAGGCGGGTGCCAGTTATTACGGTATCGGGGATCTGGATGCTTTACTCAAGGATACCCACAAGTTTGAGTCGCGCTATCTGGACTCTCTGATTGCACCTTATCCTGCCCAGGCAGCACGCTATCATGAGCGTTCACCCATTAATTTCAGTGAGCAACTTAACTGCCCCTGTATATTTCTGCAAGGCATGAAAGACAGGGTTGTACCACCCAATCAGGCAAAAAAAATGGTCGAGGCCCTCAAAAAGCAAAATATTCCGGTAGCTCTGGTTTTGTTTGACGATGAAGCACACGGCTTCAGGCAGGCTGCCAATATCCAAAAGGCCATTGAAGCCGAACTGTATTTTTACGCCCGTGTTTTTGGCTTTGCTGTGGCAGATAAACTTGAGCCCATCAACATCCATAAT
>JAGRJA010000068.1 GCA_020443005.1 Pseudomonadales bacterium | reverse complement strand
TGAATGTACTCTTTGATCTCAGCAAAATGAGCCTCGGGTCCGACTGGACTGGTCGCTATCTGATCAGTGTGTACCCGGTAAAAGAGTCAGAGGCGATCTATCAGCTTCGTGAATTGAAAGAAGACAAGAACCCGAAGCGCTACCTTCGCCGGCCTCGCATCCCTGTTGGTACTGCTCAGCACCCGCCGTACTCGCATGGATCTCCATATCAGGGCGAAAATCATCCCCCATCAACTGCTCAGGTAGATAAACAACGCTGAAGACTTTCGATAAGGTTATGAACGCTTGCTGAACGAGTTTTGACTTTCAATCGGGTAGACAGTAGGACGAATGCCCTTCCCCCGTCCGTTAATGGGGTAGCGCCGAAAAACCTGAGCATTGATGGCGGAGAGGGAGGGATTCGAACCCTCGATAGGGGATTAGCCTATACGCCCTTAGCAGGGGCGCGCCTTCAGCCTCTCGGCCACCTCTCCGGAAAGGATTTCAATCGGGCGGCATAATACCACAGTTAACGCAGATTCAAAGTGTTAAGCCTTACCCAAGTGTTAATGTTCAGCGAAGTTTTAAACACAGGCCTTAGAACCATCTCTGACAGTGAACCTGACGACCGAACTCAACGAGAGAAGAGGCTGCAAAACAGCAGCCAACCCTGGACAGATCATGATTCTTCAGTCGTTTGCTCGTTTTTAATACGTTCGTAAATTTCTTCCCGGTGTACAGCAACATCTCGTGGCTCATCAACGCCAATACGCACCTGGTTACCCTTTACACCCAGCACAGTGATGGTGACATTATCACCAATCATGACGGTTTCACCAACACGGCGAGTAAGAATTAACATCGATACTACTCCTTCTCCTTTTGCCTTGCTGACTACTTCGATAACACTCCCGATAATAGAAGGCAAGTTGCGTTCGAAAACGCTGTTCAGATAACCCAGTTGACCAGACTTTTGTTATCCACCAAAAAATTATTCCGCTGCATCAAGACCAAACGCTGTGTGCAAGCCTCGTACAGCCAACTCTACATACTTCTCGTCAATGACGACAGAGACCTTGATTTCGGATGTTGTAATCATTTGTATGTTGATATTGTCAGCCGCCAGCGATTGAAACATGGTTGATGCTACGCCGGCATGAGATCGCATACCAACACCAACAATAGAAACTTTAGCAATTTTGGGGTCGGTGAGAACTTCACGGGCGCCCAGTTCTTCAGCTGTTTTTTTCAGTATTTCGGCGGCTTTTTTCATATCACCGCGTGCAACAGTAAAGGTTATATCTGTTGTATTATCATCAGAAACATTCTGGATGATAACATCGACTTCGATGTTGGCTTCACTGATCGGACCCAGCACTCTGGACGCCACGCCCGGCGTATCTGGAACACCCCTGATTGTCAGTTTGGCTTCATCGCGATTAAACGCGATACCGGAGATAAGTGGCTTCTCCATATTATCGTCTTCCTCGAGACTGATTAATGTACCCGGGCCATCCTCAAAACTGGACAACACCCGCAATGGAACACCGTATTTTCCGGCAAATTCCACCGAACGAATTTGTAAAACCTTGGAACCAAGGCTGGCCATTTCAAGCATTTCTTCAAAGGTTATACGATCAAGCCTTTGTGCCTTGGAAACAACCCTGGGGTCTGTGGTATATACACCGTCTACATCGGTATAAATCTGGCACTCATCCGCTTTCAGGGCTGCTGCAATGGCAACAGCCGTAGTATCGGAGCCACCTCGCCCCAGTGTGGTGATATTACCTTCAACATCGACACCCTGAAAACCGGCAACAACGGCTACTGTTCCAGCGGAAATATCGGACATCAGCGTATCGCTGTTAATATCTTCAATTCGCGCTTTCATGTGCGCACTGTCGGTAACGATACGAACCTGACCACCTGTATAGGAACGCGCCTGTAACCCGCGCTTCATTAATGCCATGGATAACAGCGCAATTGTCACTTGCTCTCCCGTTGAAACAAGCACATCCATTTCCCTGGGTTCGGGGGTTTCGGTAATCTGGTTAGCCAAACCGATCAGACGATTGGTTTCCCCACTCATGGCGGAAAGAACAACTACGAGTTGATGGCCCTGACGAACAAAAGCAGCAACCTTGTCGGCGACAGCCTCTATCCTTTCGATACTGCCGACAGAAGTTCCACCATATTTTTGAACAATTAAACTCATAACACCGGACCATATTCGGGGTCGCAATTAAACAACATCTTTATGAAAAAGTTAAGGGTTTGGACTCGGCAGACTGCTATTAAGTATGGTTTTCTACCCATTTCGGAACAAACGCAAGTGCATCAGGTATGGCGTCAATTTTTGTTCCACCTCCCTGTGCCATATCCGGACGACCACCCCCCTTGCCACCGACGATAGCAGATATTTCGCGCATAAGATCACCGGCTTTGAGAGAAGTGACCAGATTTTTGGTCACTCCTGCTACAAGTACAACTTTTTCATTCTCCGATGCCGCCAGAACAATCACAGCTGAACCGAGTTTGTTTTTTAGCTGATCCATGGTAGTGCGCAGCGTATCAACATCCGCTTCCGGTAAAAATTTTGAAAGAACCTTTACACCTTTAATGTCTACCACCTCTGCACTTAAATCAGAACCTGATGAACTGGCCAGTTTGGCTCTTAACTGCTGCACCTCTTTTTCTAGCTGTTTATTACTCTGCTGAAGCTGGCTGACTTTCTCAACCACCATAGCGGGATTGGTTTTAAGCGTGGCAGCGGCTGTGTTGAGGCTGTCTTCGAGCGTATCGATATAATTCAGCGCCTTTTCACCGGTTACCGCTTCGATTCGCCTCACACCGGAAGCAATACCGGATTCAGCAACTATATGGAACAAGCCGATATCGCCAGTTCGCTGAACATGTGTACCACCACAAAGCTCAACAGAAAACCCTGCCCCCATCGAGAGCACCCTGACCTTGTCTCCGTATTTCTCACCAAACAACGCCATCGCACCCATTGCCCTGGCTGTTTCCATATCGGTCTGTGTTGTTTCAACAGCACTGTTAATGCGTATCTGCTGGTTAACCAATCGTTCAATGGTTTTTAACTGTTCCGGTTTTATTGCTTCGAAATGGGAAAAATCGAAGCGTAATTTCTCGGGGTCTACCAGCGAGCCCTTTTGCTGGACATGATCACCAAGTACCTTGCGCAGTGCTGCATGCAATAAATGTGTCGCCGAATGATTCAGGGCTGTCGCCTGACGCAGGCTGGTATTAACCTTTGCCTGCAAAACATCACCTTTGGCAATCTTGCCTTGCCTGAGTTTTACCCGATGCAGGAAGTGGTTTCCTGCTTTTTGTGTATCCAGCACTTCCAGCTCTGTACTTCCGGAAACAAGCCAGCCCTTGTCACCGGCCTGACCTCCAGACTCGGCATAAAAGGGCGTTTTATCGACAATAATTTCAGCTTCGCTCTCTGGCTCACTTAGCGTTTCAATCATTTCACCCTGATTGATCAGGGCCACAACATTGCTGTTCTCCTCAAGTGTTTCATAGCCTGTAAATTCGGTTTGTCCGGGCAAATCCAGCTTGTCGGTATAATCAACACTGAACTTCCCGGCTGCACGCGCTCGGGCTTTTTGTTCCTGCATACAGCGCTCATACCCTTGCATATCCATACCAAGATTGCGTTCTCTGGCGATATCATTGGTTAAATCTGTCGGAAAACCATAAGTGTCATAAAGCAGAAAAATGACTTCCCCCGGTATCTCACTGCCTTTCAGTTCGGCCAGATGCACTTCCAGCACCATCATGCCATTGTCGAGAGTACGGGCAAATTGCTCTTCTTCAGCCAACAGCACCTGTTCAACCCGGGACTGCTGTTGAACCAGCTCGGGATACGCTTCACCCATTTCCCGGACAAGTGCTTCAACCAATTTGTGAAAGAATGCTTGCGAAACACCCAGTTTATGTCCGTGTCGGATGGCCCGTCGAATAATACGCCGCAAGACATAACCGCGACCCTCATTCGAGGGTAAAACACCATCAACAATCAGAAATGCACATGAACGAATGTGATCAGCAATCACCCGTCGCGACATGTTGCCCTCATCACGATTACCCGTCACTTCGCCAACAGCCGTGAGGAGGTTGTGGAATAGATCTATTTCATAGTTGGTATGGACATGTTGCATGACTGCTGCAATTCGCTCCAAGCCCATACCTGTATCCACAGAAGGTTTAGGCAAGGGTTTGGTCGTACCATCAGCGAATTTTTCAAACTGCATGAAGACCAGATTCCAGATTTCGATATAGCGATCAAGGTCATCGTTTTCACTGCCGGGAGGCCCGCCGGGGACATCTTCACCGTGATCGTAGAATATCTCGGAACTCGGGCCACAAGGGCCAGTATCCCCCATCTGCCAGAAGTTATCTTCATCGAGCCGTGAAAAACGGGCGGGGTCAATTCCTATTTCCTTAATCCAGATATCGGCGGCTTCGTCATCGGAAATGTGAACGGTAATCCAGAGTTTTTCCGGGGGCAGAGACAAGACTTGTGTCAGAAACTCCCAGGCATAACGAATTGCATCGCGTTTGAAGTAATCGCCAAAACTGAAATTACCCAACATTTCAAAGAAGGTATGGTGGCGAGCGGTATAACCCACATTTTCAAGATCATTATGCTTTCCGCCAGCCCGGACACATCGCTGGGAGCTGACTGCCCTCTGATAAGGCCGTTTCTCGGCACCCAGAAAGACATCCTTGAACTGCACCATGCCGGCATTAGTGAATAGAAGTGTCGGGTCGTTACCGGGAACCAGCGAACTGCTGGGCACGATGGCATGACCCTGTTTTTCAAAATAGTCGAGAAAGGCCTGACGAATTTCTGCGCTTTTCATAATGCATTCCCAATTCTCCGATACACACCGGAATCAACTTGAATCAATTTTTCAGAAAAAATCGGATAAAAAATATTGTCTTTGGCCGGTATTCCACAAAAAGCGTCAACCAACCAGCTTGGTTTCTGTGAACTTGGCTGCACCGAGAATGTGCAAGTGCAAATGAAATACGGTTTGCCCTGCACCTTCGCCATTATTGACCAATAAACGGAAAGCATCGCCTATACCCAGGTCTCCGGCGATTTTCCCG
>JAGRJA010000067.1 GCA_020443005.1 Pseudomonadales bacterium | reverse complement strand
TCCATCCCTCTTCGCCCGGATGGTGAAATTGGTAGACACAAGGGACTTAAAATCCCTCGGCAGCAATGCCGTGCCGGTTCAATTCCGGCTCCGGGCACCAGTAAATAATCTTTAGCTAGGCTCTACGGCTCTACCTCATTAACGGGGGGATGGGCATTCGCCGTACCCGATTGATCATACCATCCCACCCGCAGTGGGCGAGCACTCTCAACCGATAATTTTCAAAATTCCTGAAACCATAAGCACATCTCGACATCAGATAGCTAATTGACCGTCAATCCTGCAGCGTATTTTTTCGACTTGGGCCATTCCGACATATAGTGTCGCGATGCCCTGAATAATATCACTTCTCACATTCAGGAGGTGTTATGCCAAGGCTTCGTCATAGAGTTCCACGGAAAGTCCGCTCGCTGTCATTGATTAAATCAAGCGGCTATGAATCACTGATTAAACTGATTGCTTGTCGCGCAATGTTCAAGCTGGGCTGTTTGCCGATGTTTGTGAAGGATGGTCATCTTGGCGATGATTTGATGGGTGAGTTTCTTGGTCTGGATACGCAGGAAGATGAGTTCAACAGGCTGGCGGTAATCCAAACGCTTAGATGCAAGTATGAGGCGCTGGAAAAGCAGTCTGCTACAGCTTGGAAGAAGAGCAAGGCGCTGGAGCACAACCTGAATATTTTGAAGGAGCTGATCGGTCTTAGTGAGCTGGAATGCAAGTTATTGGTGTTTCTTTCATTGATGACCACAGACTATTTTTTGCATCATGTCTGTGATCGTTGGCTGGATGAGCTTTCCTGGCGGGGAATTGTGACTTCACTCTCGGTATTGCTGGATGAAGATCCGAGAAAAATAAACGATGCACTAGGCAAGCGAGGTCGTTTGATTGCCAGTGGTTTGCTTGAAAAGGAGATACACGGTCGAAGTGATATCACGCGTTCACTCAAACTGATTTCAGATGAATTTGCTGATTGCCTGCTTTCCGCGAAATGCAAACCCGAAGACTTTCTTGAAGACAAGGTTGCTCATGGCCATGTTCCCTCATTGCGGTTGGCCGATTATTGCCATATTGAGGAGGAATGCACGGTACTGAATCGCTATCTTCAGGTCGCCATCAAAAAGCGGCAAAAGGGCGTGAATATACTGGTTTACGGAGAACCGGGTACAGGCAAGACCGAGCTGGCACGCCTGATGGCAAAAGAAGTCGGGGTAAATCTCTACGAAGTGAAGACCGGTGAAAACGATCTGGGGTTTGTCGGGGGCGACAGGCTCAACGCCTATAAAGCCATTCAGAGTTTCTTTGCTGGCAAGCCGGTACTCGTACTCTTTGATGAAATGCAGGATGTGTTTGACGATGGCGCAAGCTTCTTCCATAAAAGTACCGCGCAGTTACAGAAAGCTGAAATCAATCGCCTGCTGGAAACGAATCCTCTGCCGACTATCTGGCTCAGTAACAATGTGTCGATGATGGATAATGCCTTCCTGCGTCGTTTTGATATGGTGCTGAAGCTGGGTGTTCCTCCCGCCAAACGGCGAGCTGAGATACTGCGTGAAGCCGGGAAGGGTTTGCCACTGGATGAAGAGACAATTCAGGCCTTTTCACGACACGAGCGGCTGTCTCCGGCCATTATGAATCGCGCCTCTACTGTGGTGAAAAGCATTTGTACGGGCGAGCATAAACAGCAGGCTCCCGAAGTGCTGACACTATTGTTCAACCAGACCCTGAAGGCTCAGGGTTTCAGCCCCATTGCCAAAAAGGCAATGGCCGGTTTGCCCGCCTATTACGATCTGGCATACCTGAATGCCGATACCGATCTTGCGGCACTGGTAGAAGGGGTGCAGCGTAATCCCTCGGCAAGAATCTGTCTCTACGGCCCACCCGGAACGGGTAAAACGGCTTTCGCACAAAACCTTGCCGAGCGACTGGATAAACCGATGCACAGCAAGAAAATGTCGGATTTGCTGTCGATGTATGT
>JAGRJA010000066.1 GCA_020443005.1 Pseudomonadales bacterium | reverse complement strand
TGAAAAGGGTTTGAACTCCGTCGTTGCACCCACATCCCGAATATGGCGTTCAACCGACACAACCACTTTTTCCAATTGTTCACGATCAAGTTTGAGCCGCTCAATTTCGGAACCCGTTTGCCTGTACTTCAACGCAAGCGCAGAAATGTTTTTCTGTCTGACCGACCTGCTTTCCTCTAGCGAGGCATGCTGCTGCTCAAGCTGGCGAATTACGGCCTCCCTTTCTGCCAGCGTTTCTGCAAAAACAGTCTCCAGTGCATTCAGTTTTTCCACATCCCGATGATAGTCATCAATACGCGCCACTCGCGCTGAAACAAGGTACTCATGGTATCGAAGCATTCTGGAAAAAGTGTCAGGGTTCTCCTGATTCAGGATCAACTTGATTCTCGATTCATTACCCAGGGCGTAAGCAGCACGCAATTCTTCCTTGATGCGCTGTTGCTGCAGCGCGATGGATTTCACCAGAACTTTTTTTCAGCGGCCAGTTCCTCCAGCTTCTTCTGCTCGGTATCCAGCATCTGTTTTCCTGACCGAATATTTTTCAAAAGCAATGCAATCTGTTTATCGGAATCCTCAAGTGCTTTTTGCTCCTGACTTTGTTGGCCCCTGATTTGCACCAGTGTCTTCTGCAAACGCTCAATATCGGCATTAACAGCTTCAATATTGCGTTTGTCTTTTGCCTGAAGAGGCATGCAAACCACACAAACAAGAAACAGGAAAGAGGCTATGCGCCCAATTACACTTTTTGGAATCATTGCACTGTCAAGCATCAAGAACAAGATTACGCCCTGTCATTTCCCTGGGCTGCGGGATATCCAGCAGTTTCAGAAGAGTAGGTGCGACATCAGCCAGCGTTCCACCATTAGCAAGGCGTAAAGACTTGTTACCCAGATAGATAAAAGGCACCGGTTCAAGTGTATGCGCCGTATGAGGCTGTCCACTTTCATCATCATTCATGCGTTCTGCATTGCCGTGATCAGCCGTTATCAAGCACTGGCCATTAACTTCTGAAAGCGCTTGTTCAATCTTGCCAAGGCATTTGTCTACAGCTTCTGCGGCCTTCACGGCTGCCGGAAAAACACCGGTGTGGCCAACCATGTCACCATTCGCATAATTACAGATAATGACATCATATTGTCCACCGCGAATATCCGCACACAGCCTGTCTGTTAATTCAGGCGCGCTCATTTCCGGTTTGAGGTCATAGGTTGCCACCTTGGGGGACGGGATCAAGGCGCGCTTTTCTCCAGGGTATAACGCCTCCCGCCCACCACTAAAGAAAAATGTAACATGGGCATATTTTTCGGTTTCAGCAATTCTGAGCTGCGTCTTGCCCAGAGCAGCGAGGTATTCCCCAAGCGTATTATCCAGTGATTCCACAGGAAAGGCACAGGCGGCGTCGAGATCAGCAGCATATTCTGTCGACATGACAAAACCGGCAAGTTTCGGCAATTTTTTTCTCAAAAAGCCATCAAAAGACGGATCGACAAACGCACGCGTTAGCTCCCTTGCCCGATCAGCCCTGAAATTCATAAATATCACTGCATCGCCATCGTCGACAGTAGCCGCCTGTTCGCCTTCACGCTGAATACAGGTTGGCAATACAAACTCGTCAGATTCACCACGCTGGTAGGACTGCTCAATGGCATCCGTCGCACTGCCAAGCTGAAAATCACAGAGCCCCTGTGTTAACAGGTCATAGGCTCTTTCTATTCTCTCCCAACGATTATCCCGATCCATCGCATAATAACGCCCGCACAAAGTGGCCACGCGTCCTACGCCGGCATCACGCAATTTTTTATCGGCGTTCAAAACCGATGGAGCCGCACTTTGCGGCGGCGTGTCCCGGCCATCGAGAAATGCGTGCAAATAAACCTGTTTTGCACCACGCTCAACCGCCATATCAATCATCGCATTGATATGGTCTTCATGACTGTGTACACCACCCGGTGACAGCAAACCGAGAATATGAACCTTCCGCTGGTTGACTATGGCCTTGTCAATGGCAGCGCAGTACACGGGATTCGAAAAAAAACTGCCATCACTGATCGCCTTGGTCATTCGGGTGAAATTCTGATAGACCACCCTGCCGGCACCCAGCGTCATATGCCCTACTTCACTGTTACCCATTTGCCCCTGGGGCAACCCGACATCCATACCGGAGCCGGATATGAGCGTGTGCGGCCGTTGTTTCCACAACCGGTCCCACACCGGTGTATTGGCACAAGCGATGGCGTTATCCTCCCCCCCTTCACGATAGCCCCAGCCATCGAGAATCAACAGGACAAAAGGCGTTTTCTTCTCAGACATTTTTCAGATGGTTTCCCGATGAAGTAATTGGAAGGCGAATGTTACCTTTAATGGTAGGTGCGTGTATACTTGCCGACTTTCTCAGGCTTTGGAAAAAACCGTTTCCCATGACAAAACTGGTAATTTTTATAGGACAGGAATGGGTTCTTGTCAGCGCACTTCTGGCGCTCATCATTATTTTTTTCTACACAGAAACAAAAAAACTCGGCCCCAGTGTTTCTGTTCACGAACTTACCCTGCTGGTCAATCGTGAAAATGCCTCGATCATTGATATTCGTGATGAAAAGGAATTCCGGGAAGGTCATATCGTCGATGCCGTCAACATCCCGTTCGCAAAATTCCAGGGAAATTTGAAAGCGCTTGAAAAATATAAAAATGCACCGCTGATCATCGTCGATAAAATGGGGCAACACAGTGGTTCCATCAGCAAACAACTGAAACAGGATGGCTATGACTGTCGCCGTTTGCAGGGCGGGATTACAGAGTGGAAAGCCAACAACCTGCCCGTCATCACCTGAAGCATGCCTAAAATAGAAATCTACACAACCAGCATCTGCCCTTTCTGCACCCGCGCCAAGCATTTGCTGAAATCCAAAGGACTGAAGTTCGATGAGACTTCTGTTGATTTCTCTTCTGAAAAGCGGCAGGAAATGATTAACCGGAGCGGCAGAAGAACCGTGCCACAAATCTGGATAAACGGGCGACATGTCGGAGGGTGTGACGACCTTTTCGAACTTGAATACAATGGCCAACTCGACGAATGGCTGAACGACCAGCAACCTTGAGGAGAAAGCAGCAATGAGCGAACAGGAAAACCGGCCCCAAGGCCCACAATTTCAGGTGCAACGCATCTACGCAAAGGATATTTCCTATGAGGCGCCACAGGGCCCCGAGGCCTTTCGAAGTACAACATCACCCAAAATCAGCCAGGACATTACGACCACCAGCACCCGCATTGATGATAATGGTAATTATGAGGTTGTGCTTGGCGCAACGATCACGGCCAAAGTCGATGACAAGGTGCTTTTTCTTTGCGAAGTGCATCAGGCCGGCATTTTCCTGATCAAGGGTGTAAGCGAAGAGCAGTGCAAACAAATCATCAGCACCCACTGCCCGACCATGCTGTTCCCCTACCTGCGTGAAACAGTTGACAACCTGCTGGTCAAAGGTACATTTCCCGCCTTGATGATGCCCTCTATCAATTTCGATGCGCTTTACCACCAGGCTCTGGAAGCTGACAAGGAGAAAAATAAAGCTGGAGAGCTAAACTGATGATCAACAGCTACTCACCGACACCCTGCTTCAGGTGATTGACCCTGCTTCAGGTGATTGGAATGAAAACTGTAACTCATGCCCGCCACTCGCGCGGGCAAATTATCTCGGGGACTGCCAAAGTGACAACCACGCCAAACCCTGAAACCGAGAGCATTCTTTAGTCTTCTGCATCGGCAACAGCATTTTTATCAAACATACCCAGCTCCTTGATTTTCCGGGTGAGTGTATTTCTGCCCCAACCGAGCAATTCGGCCGCATCCCGCCGTTTTCCTGCAGTATGCTTCAGTGCTGCCTCAATCATGATTTTCTCAAAAGCCGGCATCGCATCGTCCAGCAAACGACAGTGCCCGCTGGACAGCTCCCTGTCGGCCCAATAGCGCAAGGATTGCTCCCAATCACTGGTCAATGCCGGTTTGCTCGCATCAGCTTGCATCAGCTCGGGCGGGAGATCTGAAATATGAACCTCTCTGCCCGAGGCCATCACCGTTAACCAGCGACAAATATTTTCGAGTTGACGAACATTGCCGGGCCAGTCCAGCCCCATGAAATACTTTTCTGTCTCTGCAAGCAAGACCTTCGGCTCTACCGCCAATTCTCTCGCTGCCGAGTGAAAAAAATGGTCAACCAGCTCAGGAATATCTTCTTTGCGATCAGCCAAACGGGGAATATGTATCCGGATAACATTCAGGCGGTGAAACAGGTCTTCACGAAACAGGTTTTGTTTGACCAGGTTCTCCAGATTCTGGTGGGTTGCCGCGATAATTCTGACATCCACTTTCACCGGAATATGCCCCCCCACACGATAAAATTCACCATCGGCCAATACCCTCAACAAACGGGTCTGGGTCTCTGCGGGCATATCGCCGATTTCATCGAGAAAAAGCGTCCCGGTATCTGCCTGTTCAAAACGCCCCCGTCTTAATTGATTCGCTCCTGTAAAAGCCCCTTTTTTTTTTTTTTTCAATTCCGACTCCATCAAATCTCTGGGGATCGCCGCCATATTCAGGGCAATAAACGGGTGGTTTTTGCGAGGACTATGACGATGCAGAGCCTGCGCAACCAGCTCCTTGCCGGTGCCGGATTCACCATTGATCAACACGGTTATATTGGATTTGGACAGCCTGCCAATAGCCCGGAACACCTCCTGCATGGCAGGCGCCTCACCAATAATCTCCTTATTCTCAGGCAAAGCAGCTGTACTGCCAACCTCCTGAAAACCGGCTTTCTCCTCTACCAGTGATAAGGCCCGCCGGGTTACAGAAACAGCCTCATCAACATCAAAGGGCTTTGGCAGGTATTCAAAAGCACCCCCCTGAAAAGAGGCAACAGCGCTATCCAGATCCGAATGCGCCGTCATGACAATAACAGGCATGTCCGGCCATTGCCGATTGACCTGTTGCAACAACTCAATACCATCTGTTCCCGGCATTCGAATATCCGTAATCAGTACATCCGGTTGCACCTGGGGCAATTTACGCAACACGGTATCAGCATCTTCAAAACTTCTCGTCTCGATACCTGCCTGCGCCAACGCCTTTTCAAGCACCCAACGGATGGACTTGTCATCATCCACGATCCAGACAGCATTGTGCTCTTTGTTCATCACTTGCATTCCAAAGGTAAAATTAACGAAAACCGGGTTAAACCGTCGGTACTTTCACATTCAATAAGCCCGCCGTGTTGGGCAAGAATGGTTTGCGAAATCGAAAGGCCGAGCCCGGTTCCTTCTGCCCGCCCACTGATCATTGGATAAAAAATATCGTTGATCAGCTCATCGGGTATTCCCGGACCGTTATCAACCACATCAATGCGACACACCAGACGATGCTGCTTTTTACCGATCGTGAATTGGCGCTGGGTTCTCGATGAAATGGTTATCACACCCTTTCGTTCGCCTTGCATCTGCTCGATGGATTGCTTGGCATTTCTCACCACATTAAGCAGGGCCTGGATCATCTGCTCCTTATCGACAAACACTTCCGGAATACTCGGGTCATAGTCTCTCTCAAGCCTGATATCATTATTTGACTCAACACTGATCAATGTATATACCCGCTCCAATACCTCGTGAATATTGACCCATTGACGATTCAGTGGCTTGTTGCTGCCGAGCATGCGATCAACCAGCGCCCTCAGTCGATCGGCCTCTTCAATGATTACAGTCGTATAATCAAGCAGCTCGGGCGTATCAAGCTCCCGTGAAAGCAACTGCGCAGCCCCCCTGATTCCACCCAAAGGATTCTTGATTTCGTGCGCCACCCCCCTGACAAGGCTCCTGCTGGTTTGCTGCGAAGAAAACAGTGCTTCTTCCCGACTTATTTTCAGAAGCCGATCGAGTGGTGAAATTTCGAGCAACAACTGGCAACGGGAAGCAACCTCAATGGGCGTGACTGTAAAGTCCACGACAATGTGGCGCTGTGAAGACACGACCAAAAGGTCGACCTGGCGGCGCGTGTAGGGTTGCCTGCGATCGACAGACTTGTGTAATTCATCAAAGGATGACTCGGCATCGATCAAAAAATGTTCGATGGGCTGATTACCCGCCTGAATAAAACTGACGGCCAGCAAGGCCTCGGCCGCCGGATTCATATAAATCACATTAAGCTGCTCATTGAACAGCAAAACGGCCTCACACAGGTTTTCAAGTATCTTCTGGCTGTTTATTGTTGCTGACACTTTTTGACTCACAAAAAAGAAGTGAAAACGGTGCTTGTTTATCACACGGCTAAAAATGTAAAAGCAAGAAGCAAGCCAACTTATAGCTGAATAAAAATGAACAGGCAGCGATTGTTTTTACGGGAAAGGAACCGCATGCTGAAGATACACATGACAATTTCCTCAATGAAAAAAACCGTAATTGCACCATTTTAGTGCAAGAAGATCAAACATCAAGGTATTTAAAAAAATCAGGGCTTCTTTTTATTCTTTGGGTGGTTGGGATTAAGTACAGAGGGCTGAAAAACAACAAAGCTGAC
>JAGRJA010000065.1 GCA_020443005.1 Pseudomonadales bacterium | reverse complement strand
TTTTCAATTCACTCATAACAATGCAAGTTGAGGGCTTAAACCAGCTCGTTCGAGTAGCTCATAACGAATTGAATAAATTGTTAGCTGTATGTGATGCGCAATGTAAGATTGATAATTTATTTTTGCAGGATTACTTCACCTTGCAGATTATGGTTTTATTAAATAAGGGCATTTACGCTCGGAGAAATGCCATTCCGAATGACTTGAAAGTAACAGTCAGTAGTGTGATAAGTAAACCTACTAAAGAATGTAGATGCCGGTTGGTTGACAGCTTAAACCTACTATGGAAGCCTTTTGCTCCGGTTGCTTACATAAACGATATTATTGCCAATCTGACTATTCAGTATTTGTATAAGAATGATCTTAAATTTAATCAGGAGGAAGTTGAAGGCGCAGCTTCCTCATTTTTGTTATGCGCGGATAATAATCTGACACAGAATATTGCGCGTAACATCTTAAACAATATGAGGGATGCTCATGGTAGAACAACTTAGTGTAATTTCTTCCAGAGGTGTTGAGTCAATAAATGACGCTTTTAAAGAAGTAGCGGCCAAAAGCTTTAAGGAGTCATCCCCGGTCAGATCTTCTATGGTGATAATTGAAAATGCTTCGCTTGAACGACTTAAGGCTCAAAATGAGGCTATCTCGTTTACTGAAACGGAAACACCATTAGAAACTGAAGAAGGTGATAGCAGTGAGGAGAACGAAGGGCTCTCAGAAGAAGAAAAGCAACAAATTAAGAATGAAACCGGTTGGTCTGATGAGATAATTGACGCCATTGGCTCTATGGAAGAGTATAGAATTTATAGAGATGCGGGACTTCAAGAAGTGGAGATTAACGGCAGAAAATGTTTGGTTAGAAGCGATATTGACTGGGATCAAAAGGATTCAATGGGGCGCACTAACAAAGAAAGAGCAGAGGCAGGACTTTCGCCGATCAACAAAGAAGGTGATACCATTGAGTTACATCATATTGGGCAAAAAAGCGATGGTCCGCTTGCGGAGCTAACTCCTGATGAGCATAGAGGAAAAGAAAATTATTCGGTATTGCACGATACCCAAAAGGAATCAGAAATAGATAGAGTAGCATTCAATGGGGAACGAAGCAATCATTGGAAAGAAAGAGCAGGCGAAGGAGTTCAAAATGCTTAATACTATCAAAAAAATTGAAGAAAAATTTAAACTGTACAAGACAAAAGGTGCTTCCGAGGAAATCATTGCCGAGGCTGAAAGGCAGCTTAATCTGAGATTCTCAGAAGATTACAAAAAGTATTTATCAATGTATGGTGCAATTTCCTTCGGCTCAACTGAGCTAACTGGGCTTAATATTGATTGCTATGCAAATGTTGTTAGCGTCACGCTGAAAGAAGCACAAAAAAATAAATTCTTTCCGAAAGGGTCTATAGTTCTGGAAAATACTGGTGTCGAAGGGCTGTTAATATTGCAGCAGCCGGATGGCGAAGTATACGAATGGCAGAATGGAAAGAAAGGCGCAAGCTTCCGTAATCTAGAGGAATTCTTGGAAAGTAAATATCAATGAGCTGGAACTCTGTGAGAAAGGCAAGGCATATCTTGAATCTTCTGCAGAGCTAGGATATACGCTGGCTCAAGAAGCATTAAAAAAAGTGCAGTGCCAAAAAACGAAAAACGGAGTCAGAGTAATAATTCAAAATCAATAGGTAGCCCGTCTGGGCTTGCATAACAGCAATTTTTACACTGCTTTTAAGGAAAAAAATATCATGTTTTTGAGTGTTGGCAATTACTACACTTCAATAGTTATAGGTTGTGGAGTCAAGGTTGCAACATCTCTTTTTGTTCCTGTGTTGTAATCTAATTTGATGATATGCCCTAGAGGTTTTTTGTAAAGGGTGATATTCCTTGGTTTCACATGACTTGTGTTCGATCAATGAGACAGCGCCTGCAAAACTGTTTTGGGTTCTTTAGCAACAACATTGAGTAACACTAATGCGGGCCCCTGTGGTTTTCGGTCACCTCGCTCCCAATGGCGTAATGTGCTTACACTGATGCCGAAAGCCGATGCAAACTCATCCTGCGTCATACCTATTTTTTGTCTAATATTTTTTACATCGACACTCGAGAACTCATGTACTACAGCTTTCCGGCAGTTCCCTTTTGAAAATTCAATCGCCTCTTTCAACCCTTTTTCGATACTGTTAAACAGCTCATTCATAGTGATGCACCATATTTCTGTATTAATAATTGCGTTAGCTTGGCAAGCATGTTTTTTTCTGACTGACTGAGATTCGCTTTTTGGTTTTTGCCAAAAGCCGTGATGAGAAATATTGGCATCTCGCTGTTGTGATAAAAATAAATAACACGAGTGCTACCGCTTTTACCTTTGTTGCCAGATGCCCACCGAAGCTTACGAATACCACCTGTACCTTGGATAAGCACACCTGATTTAGGGTGCACAGACAAATACGCAATCAGACTAGTCGACTCATCTTTGGATAAAAGTGTTTTTGATTGTTTTATAAATTCAGGGAGTTCGACGACTGTATGCATACCCAGATAGTAATCCATTGGATTACCTTGTGTCAAGATAGGAGCCGAAGCTTAAATAAAGCACTCAACCCCCGTATGAAACCGTTGAAGGTGTCTCCACAGCCTATCTGTACGATGCCAATGCAGGCTGCTTTTTAAAGGTGCAAAAAACTAGCTCTATGATCAAGCTGGTAATCTCTTTTCTATTGAAGACGACATCACCAAAACAACCCTGCACATGATTGCGCTGTTACTTTTCTGTGCGATGTTTGCCAATCCACCTCATTAAACCTACACTATCCCAACGCGATACTGCCACCAACCAAGACTGAAACCCATGCGAAAACCGAGCAGATATTATGTGAAACTCTCACTCGATACTGATTCGTTCTGAATTCGATAATTTTTACAACATGCCGCTGATCAATGGGCAGTCGTCATGTCTGATGACAATAGGCACACGCTGTGATAGCATTGCTATCATGAAAACCTTTGACTGGAACCCGGAAAAGAATCAACAGCTTATAGAGGAGCGAGGTGTTTCCTTTGAAGATGTTATTTTTTATATTCTGGGTGATGGGCTCCTGGATGATCTTGAACACCCTAACAAGGCAAAATACCCTGAGCAAAGTATATTCGTGGTAAACATTGAAGGGTATGCCCATCTCGTTCCGTATGTTGAAAATGGTGAAACTATTTTTCTTAAAACCGTAATCCCGAGCCGAAAGGCAACCAAGCAATATCTTGGAGGCAGCGATGAGTAAAGTGAAACTAAATAAAGCTGAAAAAGAATTATTGTCAGCCTTTGAAAAGGGTGAGTTCAAATCGAAACTGAACCCAAGAAGAAAAGCGCTTGTTAAAAGTGCAGCTGAACAAACTGTCAAAAAAGACAAGCGCATAAATATCCGTATTTCTGGTCGTGACCTAGATGCTATTCAGAGGCGTGCATTAGAAGAGGGCATTCCCTATCAAACGCTAGTGGCAAGTGTGCTCCATAAATATGTGTCTGGCAGTTTGCAGGATATTACAGCTAACAAGTCAATTAAGCGGACATAATAAATACGCTGCTTAATAAGGTGTTCCATGCCTCCTCGCTAACAAGAAAATTCTAAAAAACGGAGTCAGAGTAATAATTCAAAATCAATAGATAGACTGCCTGGGCTTGCATAACTGTGGCTACACCGTGAGTGAGGACGATGCCGATACCGACGATGTCGCCACCATACAGGCGACCTTCCTCAACGAACCTGATCCGGTGCCGGTCAGCTTCACCTACAATCATCTGGGTCAGCGGGTAAGCAAGACCGTGGGCACAACCACCACCTATTTTATCTATGATGAACAGGGCAATTTGATCAGTGAGCTCGACACAAACGGTAACACACTCACTGATTATATTTATATGGGAGGGCAACGCATTGCGATAGTCGAAGGCAATGGTTCAACCGAAGACCTGTATTTTACGATGAATGATCACCTGGGCCAGACCTATGCCTTGACCAACAATGATGGCACCAACTCGACCATTGTGTATGAACGCGCCGACATGCCCTTTGGGGAAATGTTTGCCCAATACAAACTGACCAGTGATTATACCGAAGATGAAAACACACGCTTTCCGGGGCAGTATTACGACAAGGAAACGGGTTATTATCAAAACTGGCACAGGGATTATGACCCGATGCTGGGCAGGTATATCACCAGTGATCCGATTGGTGTTTTAAGGGATTACAAACACGATCCGGAATTAATGCTGGCAATAGTGGCTGGTGTAGTAGACCCTCCACAAGGTGATGGATTAAATCACCCATACGCATATGTAGACCAGAATCCGGTTAATTTGATAGACCCAGATGGACTTGCAAAATGGTGGAAATGGTTTAAGCCAAGACCGCCGGATGATACCTGTGCGAACACTCAATGTACATTGACTCAATGTTCTGTTTGTTGTCAGGGTCTTAAACCTCGCACTACGCAATGTTTGATAGCCTGCCAAGATCAATTTATCAATGGTCCGCCAAACAATTGCAAAGAGAAAGATTGCAAGGATAAAAATAGTGATGGAGGTGACAAATGAAAAAACAAACCAAGGTTTTTCTTATAGTTATTTTCTTTGGATTTAATTTGATTTCATTCTTTATTGGCGTGAAGATTGGCGCTGATACAATTGCAATTGTCGAGGCACCGTGGAAAGCAATTAAATTAACCAGGGAATTAAAATCCCTGAGGGAAGGGAATCATCTTGATTCAATGATTACAATCAAAGAGATTGAGCTGGATGGTGCGCTTTTTCATGCAAACATAATCGCGCATTCATTCTCTGCGAAGATTTTACAGTGGATATATCCAGAAACAAGTATGTTTAACGAAAAACATTATGATGAGTTAGTGAGTTATCGCACAAAATATCCATCAGCTTCGGAAACCTTAAGCAGAGATTCGTGTCGTCAAGATGTGGATAGGAGTTTATGTGATGAGATCAGCGAATCTAATGAAGAAGTGCTGAGAGGTGCTCGTGCATATTTAAATCACAATTTGAAAAACGGGGCCAGAGTAATAATTCAAAATCAATAGATAGACTGCCTGGGCTTGCATAACTGTGGCTACACCGTGAGTGAGGATGATGCCGATACCGGCGATGTTGCCACCATACAGGCAACCTTCCTCAACGAACCTGATCCGGTAGCGGCCAGCTTCACCTACAATCATCTGGGACAGCGGGTGAGTAAAACCACCGGTACATCCCCGAACGAAGTCACCACCTATTTTATCTATGATGAAAAAGGTAATTTGATCAGTGAGCTCGACACAAACGGTAACACACTCACTGATTATATTTATCTGGAAGGGCAGCGCATTGCCATTGTTGAAGGCAATGGTTCCACGGAAGATATTTACTTCACGATGAATGATCATCTGGGTCAGACTTATGCCTTGACCAACAATGATGGCACCAGCTCGACCATTGTTCTGCCAAGTGTGTCACTTAACAGGGAGTTGATTGCTTGAGCATTAAAACGCTATAATGTTATAGGTCTATAGGAGGTTATTATGAGCACCCTGTCAAAGCGTTCCACCGTTTATTTCGAACCAGGCATTCATCAGGCCCTCAAGCTTAAAGCAGCATCTTCAGACCTTTCCTTGTCTGAGCTTGTCGATGAAGCGGTTCGTCTGCTAATGAGCGAAGACCAGGAGGATCTGGCTGCTTTCTCCGACCGTGAAAATGAAAAAGAGATTAGCTATGAAGCCTTGCTGAATGACCTGAAAAAGCATGGCAAAATATAAAATCTTTTTCAAAAAGTCAGTCGCGAAAGACCTGCGCGTTATACCCAATGCAGATGTAAAGCGGATTCTCAAGAAGATAGATTCTCTCGCCAGTGATCCTCGAGCTGAAGGGTGTATAAAACTTTCTGCTCAAGAGCGCTATCGGGTGCGCCAGGGCCTGTACCGTATTGTATATGAAATTCGGGACGACACATTGGTGGTTCGTGTTGTCAAAGTGGCACATCGATCAACGGTTTATAAAAGAAATTAACAAGATGCTTCGCTGGATTCTGCCCTGCCCGGTTCTTTGACACCGTTGAAAGGTGTACGATTCCCATTAAACCTACACGAGCGAAACACCACTCAGCCTGCAACCAACACAGAAAATACGATGCGAAAACCGATCAGAAATTATGTAAAACTCACACTCGATACACTGCCGATTAAAGAGCCGGTTTATGAATTTGGTGCCTATCAGGTGGAAGAGGCACCACAGGATGCCGACCTTCGCCCACTGCTGGGCAACCTTGATTATGTGGGTTGTGATATGCGCGCCGGGCCGGGTGTGGATAAAGTGCTGAACCTGCATGATATTGATTTGCCCGATAACACCGCGGGAACGGTGTTTATGATGGATACGCTGGAACATGTGGAATACCCGCATAAAGCGATGGAGGAAATTCATCGTATTCTGAAGCCGGATGGCATGGTGGTGATTTCATCGGTACTCGATTTTTTTATTCACGCTACACCGAATGATTTCTGGCGTTTTACGCCGGACGGCTTTCGTTCCTTGCTGAAACATTTCAACCACAGCCATGTGGGTTACTACGGGCGCGAGGTGTTCCCTCATTCACTGGTGGGTGTTGGTTTCAAGGGGGTAGCGCCCGACGAAGCCGCGATGCAGGCCTACCTGCAAGCCTATGAGGCATGGGCCGATAAACAGACAAAATTTATTGAAAAAATAACGATAAAGATGATGAAGGATGCGATTGCTGCTGCTGAAGCGGCCGAAAACAGTTAAAAATTTTTTGCGCCGGGGCTTTCAGCCATGCAGACGACATCCGAAATTTTAACAGCCCTTCAGAAGGTGTTTCCTCAGGAAAAACTCAAAACCGATGTCGAGTGTTGTGTTCGTTACAGCAGTGATCGAACAGAATTGTCGTCGACAAGTGCCGCTGCGGTTTTTTTTCCCGATAATAATGAAGATGTTATTGCGCTGGTGAAACTGGCCAATGAACTTGGTTTTTGTATTGTGCCTTCCGGTGGGCGAACCGGCTTGAGTGGTGGTTCGTGTACGGTTCAGCATGAAGTTGTTGTTTCTCTTGAGCGCATGAACCGGATAATTGCTTACGATGATGTTGATAATGTGGTGCATTGTCAGGCGGGTGTTATCACTCAAAACTTGCAACAGTATGCCGAACAAAAAGGCGTGTTTTACCCCGTTGATTTTGCTTCAAGCGGCAGCAGTCAGTTAGGCGGCAATGTTGCAACCAATGCCGGTGGCGTGCATGTGATGCATTATGGTATGACCCGCCAGCAGGTAGTGGGCCTTGTTGTTGTGACCGGTGAGGGCAAGCTGCTGAAATTTGACAAGGGGCTTAGAAAAAACAATGCCGGTTACGATTTGAAACAGCTTTTTATTGGCAGTGAAGGAACGCTGGGTATCGTTACAGAAGTGTTGTTGCAGTTTGTCAAAAAGCCAGCAAAGCTGTCGTTATTATCCGGGTTTGATTCTTTCGAAAAACTGCTTGAATTTTATTTTGATTTGCGGGGCAGGGTTAATGTATATGCCGCAGAATTTTATACGGCGTTTTGTGAAGCGAAGGTGCTCAGCCGCTTTGAGATAAAATCGCCGCTGGTAAAAAAATGTCCTTTTTCACTGTTGGTGGAATTTGAAGATACTGAAATCGCAACAGCAATGGTGTCGGAGCTGATTGAAAAATATCAGCCTATCAAAAGTGTTGTTGCTGTTAATCAGTCCCAGCAAAAATCGCTATGGGCGGTAAGGGAGAATATTTCAGATGCGCTAACAACACAGCTCTTGTTAAAAAACGATATTGCCGTGAGGCCATCATTGTTGTCGCGCTTTTTGACTGAATGTGCGTCGGATCTCCGCAATCTTTCTGCAGATTTGCAGTTGGCTGTTTTTGGTCATCTTGGTGACGGTAATATTCATTTCAATGTTGTTGTAGAAAAAAATGTTGTAAGAACGGATCAAAAATTCATTGAAAAAATGAAAAAGGCAATCGCTGGAAATTTGCTGGTAAAGCTTGAAAAATATCATGGCAGCATTTCAGCAGAACACGGCATTGGTTTGTTGAAAACAGACTTGCTGGCAAAAAATGAAAGTGAGGAAATACTGGGTTATATGAAGCAGTTGAAAATGGTTTTTGATCCGAAAGGTGTATTGAATCCCGGCAAGGTTTTTTGATCAGCCATTCATTGTGTGTTGACCGAGAAGCAAAATGAATCAAGCAAGGCAGAAACAGATGAAGGCAAGAGAGGATTGAATTTTATGAGCGTGTTCCTTGTATGAAGGGCAGTGATTTCTTCCGACATTTTTTTTCGATGCCGGTTTTGCTTTCTGCGATTTTTTGTCTTTTGTTTTCTGGCTATGTTTCTGCCAACACCAATGCTCATGTGAATCGTGTTGCCAAGAACGGCGAGCCGGATTTTGAGCTTCCACTTTGTATACATCTGTTTGATGATCTGGAAATGCAGAAGAAAAATGTTTTGATGCGTAACTGGGTGAAGCCGGTTGATCTGCAAAACATTGTGTTACCCGAGGTGAATCGTATCTGGTCACAGGCCGGTATTGCCTTCCGTATAAAGTCATTGAGCGCTGTATCAATACAGGGCGCTCCCGACCGGGACAGCATTATCGATTATGTGGTTAAGGCTCATCGTAATAGCGTGGGCAAGTCCGATCCAGAGCGAATAAAAAAACTCTTGCAGTTGATTGATACTGACCTTGAAGAAACAAACTGTATTCATGTGTATCTGCTTCCCTATCTGGGAGAAACCTCGCAAGGTAACACCCGGCGAAAAGCGAGGCGGATATTTGTTGCAAGCTGGACAGACAAGCCCTCAGGGGCAAGGCTGCCACCTGAACATGTCCGGCTTATCGAAAAGGGCAGCTTTGTTGATGGTTCCATGGCAAGAACGCTGGCCCACGAACTGGGCCATCTGTTGGGTTTGAAGCACCCTGACAAGAAAACGCAGGCAGAGTATGGCTTGTTAATGGGCGGGCGAATGCCGGCTTATACCTTGCGTATCAGCGAGATAAACAGTGCCCGCAATCAGGCTGCAGCTTTGGCAGAGGCGTTTCAGCAATCCGCTGATTAAAAACTGCCGGGGTGTTTGCCGCGGTATCAGGCTGCTGATTGATCGTGGTTAATCTGCAAGCGCCACTGATGCATCAGCACTCAATATTTTTCCAGCTCCGGTGTAACGCGCAATACTTCTTCTATGGTGGTGGTGCCGGCTGCAATTTTCTGGGCACCGCTCAGGCGCAGGGTGCGCATGCCTTCACGCATTCCTTGCTGGCGCAGTTTGCCGAGGTCGGTGTGTTCGTTAATCAGGGCTTTGATACTGGGCGTCATGGTCAGGATTTCATAGATGCCTTCCCTGCCCATATAGCCGGTATTGCGGCATTCAAGACAGCCAACCGGTTTATAGACCTTTTCGGGAGGCGTGACTTTCCAGGGCGCGGTCAGTTGTTTCCACGCGCCTTCTTCCAGAGGAATGGCTTCCTTGCAATGGGGGCATAGGGTTCTGACCAGTCGCTGTGCCATTACGCCCAGCAATGTCGCCTTGATGAGGTAGTAGGGTATGCCAAGATCCAGCAGTCGGCTGATGGCCGTCGGGCTGTCATTGGTGTGCAGGGTTGAGATAACGAGGTGCCCGGTGAGCGCAGACTGCATGGCCATATCGGCGGTTTCCAGGTCGCGTATTTCACCGATCATGATAATGTCCGGGTCCTGACGCAACAGGGTTTTGACACCGTCGGCAAAACCGAGATTGATTTTTTTATTCACCTGCATCTGGTTAAAGCTTTCTTCCACCATTTCTATCGGGTCTTCGATGGTGCTGACATTAACCTCGGGTGTGGAAATCTGCTTCAGTGAGGTATAAAGCGTGGTCGTTTTGCCGCTACCGGTCGGGCCGGTAACCAGCACAATGCCGTTGGGTTTCTGAATGAGCTCTTGCCAGCGGGCGTGGTCTTCATTGACCAGGCCCAATTCTTCAAAGCTTTTCAGCAATACATCGGGGTCAAAGATACGCATGACCAGCTTTTCACCAAAGGCCGTTGGCAGGGTTGAGAGACGAAGCTCGATTTCATTGCCATCAGGCTTTTTGGTTTTGATGCGCCCGTCCTGAGG
>JAGRJA010000064.1 GCA_020443005.1 Pseudomonadales bacterium | reverse complement strand
CAATCAAATACGGAAAAAACGCCGCAAAGTTTTATGCATCCAGCCTTCGTATTTTACAGGATCAAGTGCTGCTATTTTCTCTCTGACAATTGGCGCATAAGCCCTGTCCTCACTCTGGATATGTTTCAACAACCAATGAAGCAACATATCAGCCAGCTCATCCGCCATCGACTCCCCACTCTCGCAACGCTCCTGCATCGTTTTTATCTGGCGCGAAAATGTATCGTGTTCCAAACTATGCCCATTCAAATCTGCATAATTCACCTCTTCCAGCAAGGCTTCCTCAAACGCAAAATGTGAAAAAGTATAATCAACCAAATCATCCAAAATACGGGTAAGGGTTTCACTCGTCTCGGAACCCTGTAGTTCATCAAGCTGATTAATGTAATCAACAATTCGCCGATGCTGGCGATCAATCACGCCAATACCAAGCTCGTACTGGCTCGACCATTCAATTTTCATTAAAACCTCCCGCTATCCAGCCACGGCGATCAACCAAACAAACGGGAAAACCAACTCCCTTTTCTGGCTTTAACCTTACCTGTTGTCATTTCCATATTAATGCGAACCGCCTCTGAATAATCCCTGTCATCATGTTTGATGTGGTTTATCAACCAGGCCTTCAAAACATGTAGCAATTCATTGGTAACATCCTCACCAGCCTTTGCACGCTGCATAAAACCGGAAACACGCCGTGTGAATAACTGGTGAACTTTTTTGTGCGCATTAAGATACGGATAACCGGCTTCTTCCATTAAACTTTCTTCAAAGGCAAAATGAGAAAGTGTGTAATCGACCAACTCATCAAGCACATCCATGACCTCTTGTGCACTGCGAGCCTGACGAGCATGCTCAAGCTGATTGATATATTCTACAATCCGCTTATGCTGACTATCTATAACCGGAATACCTATCTCAAGCTCCGAAATCCACTTGATTGTCATAACTACAACTCCCCTCTCTTACTTATCTTATAAGAGAAAGATAACAAACCGGCCTATGAAAATAATTGCTTCTTATCAAGTAAATTGGGGTCAGAGGTAACATTTCTTTTTTTCAGTTTCCGGTATCAAAGAGGTGGGTTTCAAATTTTTCTACACATTATTTTCCATCATCACAAAGTTGGAGTTGTGATTATTACTCTGACCCCAAATCCAGAAAACGCATCAACGCTTCCCAGCTGCGCTGGTCGGCCTCGGCGTTATAGGCCAGCGGCAGGCCAAACTGCTCACCCAAGGCATCGGCACCGGAATTGGTAAAACCGTGCAGCACGCCGGGGAAACTCAACAACTCAAAATCGACAGCGGCAGCCGACATTTCAGTGACAAACGCGCCGACCTGCTCCGGCGGAATCATCGGGTCGGCACCACCGGTTGCTACCAGCACGCGCGCTTTTACCTGCCCTTTCTGTGCCGGGTTTTGCGTTGACAACCCGCCATGAAAACTGGCCACACCGGCGAGCGCTGCGCCCTTGCGTGCCTGTTCAAGCACCACACTGCCACCAAAACAGAAGCCGATAGCAAAAACACGCGAGGCATCTACGCCAGCCAGTGATTGCAATACCTGATGTGCTGCATCAAAACGCGCCTGCATCCTATCGGGCTCAGCCAGTGCGGCCGTCATGAAGGCTTTCGCATCTTGCGGGTGTGCGGCGACCTTGCCATGACCGTACATATCCACGGCAATGGCTGCATAACCCGCTTCTGCGAGTCGCGCCGCCCGCTCGCGTGCATGCGCATTCATACCCCACCATTCGTGAATAACGATAACGCCGCCCTTAACGGGCTGAGACTTCTCAGGCTGAAAAAGCACAGCAGAGCCCAGCCTGTTATCAAAAACCACTTCTGACTCCAGAATACCGGCATGACAACACTGGAAAACAAAAAGGCTCAATAAAAAAAATAATGTACGCATAAACATCTCCTTCTTCCCTTATCAAAAATTAACGCGATTCTTATCGTAAACCCGATTTTCATGCGCACAATACAGGCATGAAAATCCTTGAGCAATTACACAGTTATGACCAACAACTCTTGCTGCGTTGCTCCACCTTTCGCCAACCACTTTTCCGGTGTTGCAAAACATTATCACACAGTGCCGATGGCTATCTCTACATTGTCTTCGCGCTAATCTATGCATTTATCCAGCCACAAACCGGATACACCTTTCTATGGCTCATGCTTTGCATCTTTTTCATTGAACGCACGATTTATTTTTTCCTGAAAAACACACTGAAAAGACAACGACCACCCATGGTTATTTCCGGGTTCAGCAGCCTGATAACAGCCTCGGATGAGTTCAGTTTTCCATCGGGTCATACTTCGGCAGCGTTTCTGTTTTCCACACTCTGTTGTCTCTGGTTTGACGCTGCACTTGTTTATCTCACGATACCCTGGGCGTTTTCCATTGCATTTTGTCGCGTTGCGCTTGGCGTGCACTTTCCTTTCGATACAGTGGCAGGTGCGTTAATCGGTATAACGATTGCTTCATCCGGTTACTCTCTTTACATTTCCTAGAAAATAACAACATGAAAATACTTTATGGTGTACAGGGAACAGGCAACGGCCACCTGAGTCGTGCCCGAGCGATGGCAAAACACTTTGCCAAACACGATGTTGAGATCAGCTATCTTTTCAGTGGTCGCCCGAAAGATAAATATTTCGACATGGAAGCGTTTGGCGACTTTCAGGTATGCAAGGGAATGACATTTCATACCGAGAACGGACAGGTGAGTTACCCAAAAACCCTGTTGAAAAACAATCTGTTCAGTTTCTTTAATGATGTCAGTTCACTGGATGTCGCGCCCTTTGATTTGATTCTGAATGATTTTGAACCGGTCAGCGCGTGGGCTGGCAAACTGAAAGGCAAGACAGTGATCAACATCGGTCATCAACCGGCATTTCATCACGACATACCGAAACAGGGCGGCAATATCATTGCCAATACCGTCATGCGGATTTTTGCCCCCGGACATATCCAGATAGGCCTGCACTGGCATCACTTTGATCAGTCCATCATGCCGCCCATACTGCATGTCGAAAACAATTCAACCGATACCGTCGACAATAAAATTCTGGTTTATCTTCCCTTTGAAAACCAGACAGACCTTGTTAACAGAATAGCCGGCTTTGCCGCTTTTGATTTTTATCTTTATTCACCTGACAATATTTTCGAGGATAAAGACAATTTGCATTTTCGCCCGCTGTCTGTCGATGGTTTCAAGCAAGATCTTTATAGCTGCTCTGGTGTGATTTGCAACAGTGGTTTTGAGCTGCCCAGTGAATGCATACATCTTGGCAAGAAACTGCTGGTCAAACCCGTAAAAAACCAGATGGAACAAAGCTCGAATGCACTTGCACTTCGTATATTGGGGCTTGGGGAAACCATGGACGAACTGGATTCAGACACAATAGGTGCATGGCTGCACAGTAATAAACAAAACAAGAGAATCCGTTATCCGGATGTTTCTGAAGCACTGGTGAAGTGGATCACCAAAAGAGAATTTCATACACTGGATGAATTGAAACATGAATTATGGGAGCAGGTGGCTGTTGATAGCTCCCTTGAATCTTGCAACGCAGTTTCATGCTCTTCGTCCGGGCTTTAGCCGGATACCGCTAAAACCATCAAGCCGGAGCACAAAACGAAAAATGCGGGCCAGAAAAATCTGACAAAAAAAATGCCCGTATTCAACAACGATACGGGCATTTTCTGCGTCAAGAAAAATCGATTTACAACAACGATGCCGCTGCCTGCAAGAGCAAGCTGGCGGATTCCTGGCCACCCTGTGCCTGCAAATATTGGCTCATCGCTTTAACCAATACCGGTATTTGTTCCGGCCCCATGCCCAGTTTCGCAAACTGGCTGACCACACTACCTGTTTTCTGGATCGTATTACTGGAGAGTCCGGTTTTTGAGGCCAGATAACCGGAGGCCAGATTGCCGGCCACTGCACCCACTGCGCTGGTTTCTGCGGGCTGGTATTGCTGTGCATTGGGAATATAGCTGTTGAGCTGACTGTATTGGTCCGCGCTCATGTTGCCTCTTGCTTCACCCAGCACTGCCATGGAGCCACCGACTGCCTGTTCCGGTGTAATACCCATGTTTTGCACCAGATAACCGGCCAGATCATTTTCCCCATTCACCAGTTCCGCTGCGTTGACGACTGGCTGGACCTGCTCGACTACCTGCTCTGTCTGCTTTGGCTTGACCACCTTCATCACTTCGGCTCCGGTTTTTATGGCGTCAAGCCAACCGGCTGAAACATTAAAACTCACTAACATCAAACATAAAAAAACAACTTTACCTTGCATGATTCCACCTGAGATTTGAAAAAAAAGTTATTAAACACTCCCCCACTGATCGCCCTCACGGAAAGGCGAAACATTCGCAAATCTTAACAGCCTTGCCGCTGTCAATAAATCCCTGAATCGACTGGCACCAAAGTTCCCTACGATTGGTATATTCGATAGTATAATGGGCAGTTTATCACCAAACCTTTTACGGAAAAATCATGCCTGAACAAATCATGCAAGAGCTCTCGGGCCTTGAAAAACTTTACGATACTGCGATCGAGTATATTGTCACCTACAGCTTCCAGGTGCTCGGCGCCATTCTCATTCTTATTCTCGGTATTTTTGTCTCACGCTATATCTCCAACGCCACGGTCAGCCTGTGCGAAAGAAAAAACATTGATATCACCCTGCGCACCTATCTGGGTCATATTGTCCGCTTGCTGATTCTGTTCTGTTTTATTGTTATCGCCCTCGGCAAGTTTGGCATCACCATTGCCCCTTTCGTGGCAGCACTGGGCGCAGTCACTCTCGGTATCGGCCTTGCCTTACAGGGGCTTGTCTCAAATTATGGCGCCGGCATCTCGATTATCATTACCCGACCTTTCAAGGTTGGCGACACCATCACCGTCAATGGCGTATCTGGCGAAGTCACACAGATCAATCTCGCTGCCACCATTCTCGAAACCGAGGATCAGGAGCACATCATGGTGCCCAACAAACATATTGTAGGCGAGGTACTCACTAACACTTTTGCCTTCAAACTTGTGGAAACAGTTATCGGCATTGATTACAGCAACTCGCCGGAACAGGCGATCACAACCATCAAAACCACGCTTGCAAAATTGGATTATGTCTGCCAGCAGCCCGAACCCCAGGTAGGCATCGACAGTTTTGGTGACTCGTCAATCAATATAGGTGTTCGTTTTCTCGTGCCGACCAAGCGGTTTTATGAGTGCCGGTACAATGCCAATCTGGCGATTTTCAATACCGTCAAATCAGCGGGCCTGACCATCCCCTACCCGATTATGGATATCAGTGTAAAACAGGCATAAATTTTTGAAACAGGCACCCAAACTCGGTATTCCACTTTGATGCCTGTCACGGCTTCCGTTATTATTTGCAGTCCAAACGGGTTGCTGCCTCTAATCCTTCCGGCAACCCCGCCTTTTACCACTGGAGATTTCAAATGAGCGACGCCATTGTTCATGTAACAGATGCTTCTTTTGATAGCGATGTTACCGCTTCTGACAAACCCGTACTGATCGATTTCTGGGCCGCATGGTGCGGGCCATGCAAAATGATTGCACCGATCCTCGATGAGCTGGCCAGCGAATATGCCGACCGCATCAAGATCTGCAAAATGGATGTCGATGCCAACAAGGAAACACCTCAAAAACTGAATATTCGAGGTATTCCTACATTGATGATTTTCAAAAATGGTTCGCTGGAAGCCACCAAGGTTGGCGCTCTCAGCAAAGCCGAGTTGATCAGTTTTGTCGAAGGCTGCCTTTAAAAACAGCCGGTAAGGGGCGTGGTTGGCTGGCTACCTGTTGGCAAGTGATACTTGCGCCGGTCAAAAAGTTAATCACGAACCCTTTACCATCAACTATCGATGTGGTTATACTTCGACATAACCGAGCGGGAAGGCTCAATCAGAGCAGATTACTCATACGCATCTGAATAAAAACAGTCCGTTGTCCAATTTACCTAAAACTTTCGATAATTCGCCAACGGATCGGTAACCAACCCCGAATTTTACCTTGTTTCACTAACCATTGTGGCCGTTCGCCACAGCTACCCATCCACTTGCAATAAACCTGTAGACACCTAAATTCATGAATCTTACCGACCTTAAAGCGAAACCAATCGCCGAACTCGTAGACATTGCCAAAGGCATGGGCCTTGATAATCTGGCCCGTTCCCGCAAGCAGGATGTTATTTTTTCTATCCTGAAACGCCACGCCAAAAGTGGCGAAGATATCTATGGCGACGGCGTACTTGAAATTCTTCAGGACGGCTTCGGATTCCTGCGCTCTTCAGGAAGCTCCTACCTGGCCGGGCCCGATGATATTTATGTTTCCCCCAGCCAGATCAGGCGCTTTAACCTTCGCACAGGTGATTCCATTTCCGGCAAGATTCGCCCCCCGAAAGAAGGCGAACGCTACTTCGCCTTGCTCAAAGTCAGCGAAATCAACCTGGACAAACCCGAGAATTCACGAAACAAGATACTCTTCGAAAACCTGACACCGCTTTTCCCGGACCAGCGCATGGTGCTGGAACAGGGCAATGGCAGTACTGAAGACCTCACGGGGCGGATCATCGACCTTGTTGCCCCGATCGGAAAAGGTCAGCGCGGTCTGATTGTGGCACCACCAAAAGCCGGTAAAACACTGTTAATGCAGAATATTGCGCAGTCTGTCGCCCGCAACAACCCCGAATGCCACCTGATGGTTTTGCTCATCGACGAGCGCCCTGAAGAGGTTACAGAGATGCAACGCTCCGTTCGAGGCGAGGTGATTGCGTCCACCTTCGACGAGCCACCTTCTCGCCATGTGCAGGTTGCCGAAATGGTTATAGAAAAAGCAAAACGGCTGGTTGAACACAAAAAAGATGTCATCATTTTGCTTGATTCAATCACCCGGCTTGCCCGCGCCTACAACACGATTGTGCCATCTTCCGGTAAGGTGCTGACCGGCGGCGTTGATGCCCACGCGCTTGAACGACCCAAGCGATTTTTCGGCGCCGCGCGAAACATTGAAGAGGGCGGCAGCCTGACGATTATTGCGACAGCCCTGATTGATACCGGCTCAAAAATGGACGAAGTGATTTATGAGGAATTCAAGGGCACCGGTAATATGGAACTTCATCTGGACCGCAAGATCGCCGAGAAACGCGTCTATCCGGCCATCAACATTCGCCGCTCCGGCACCCGTCGTGAAGACCTGCTCACCGCTGAAGATGAGCTGCAACGCATGTGGATTCTGAGAAAACTTCTGCATGGCATGGAGGATCTTCCCGCTGTCGAATTCATTCTCGACAAATTGAAAGACACCAAAACCAATGCCGAATTCTTTCTGTCGATGAAAAGAAAGTAGGTAATCACTTACATTTGAGGGCATGCCAATATGTCGTATGCGGATTTGAGAGCTTTCATCTCCGCCCTGGAAAGCCGGGGTGAACTCAAACGCATCACCACCGAAGTCGACCCTGCCCTTGAAATCACTGAAATCTGCGATCGCGTACTGAAAGCCGGTGGCCCCGCCCTGCTGTTTGAAAATGTCAAAGGTCACGATGTGCCGGTGCTGGCCAACCTGTTCGGCACCGAAACCCGTGTTGCATTAGGTATGGGGCAGGAAGAAGTCAGCCAGCTTCGTGAAGTGGGCAAACTGCTGGCCTACCTGAAAGAGCCCGAGCCGCCCAAAGGGCTGAAAGATGTCTGGGACAAGCTCCCGGTACTGAAACAGGTGCTCAACATGGGGCCGAAGGTGGTGAGCAAACCGGCCTGCCAGGAGGTGATTCTCGAAGGCGATGCGGTCGACCTTCACCGACTGCCGATACAGACCTGCTGGCCCGGCGATGCCGCTCCACTCATTACCTGGCCGCTGGTTATTACCAAAGGACCGCACAAGGAACGACAAAACCTCGGCATCTACCGGATGCAGCGCATTGACAAAAACCGGCTGATCATGCGCTGGTTGTCCCACCGTGGTGGAGCGCTTGATTTTCAGGAGTTCTGCAAAACCAACCCGGGTGAGCCCTTCCCTGTCTCCGTTGCGCTGGGCGCAGACCCGGCAACCACGCTGGGCGCTGTCACCCCGGTGCCCGACGCCCTTTCTGAATATGGCTTTGCCGGCCTGTTGCGCGGCGAAAAAACAACGGTTGCAAAAAGTATCAGCAACGATTTACAGGTACCTGCCACCGCGGAATATATTCTCGAAGGTGTGATACACCCCGACGACATGGCCGACGAAGGCCCCTTTGGTGACCACACCGGCTACTACAATGAGGTTGAGCGTTTCCCGGTGTTTACTGTCACCCATATCACACATAGAAAACATCCTATATATCATACTACCTATACCGGCAGGCCTCCTGACGAACCGGCGGTGCTGGGTCTTGCCTTGAACGAAGTCTTTATCCCCTTGTTACAAAAGCAATTTCCGGAAATCAGTGACTTCTACCTGCCACCGGAAGGCTGCTCCTACCGCCTCGCTGTTGTCACCATGAAAAAGCAGTACCCGGGTCATGCCAAGCGGGTGATGATGGGCGTCTGGTCTTTCCTGCGCCAGTTCATGTATACCAAGTTTGTGATCGTTACCGATGACGATATCAATGCCCGCGACTGGAAGGATGTAATATGGGCCATGACCACACGCATGGACCCAGCCCGCGACTGCACACTGATTGAAAACACGCCCATTGACTACCTCGACTTTGCTTCACCGGTGTCCGGGCTTGGCTCCAAGATCGGTATGGATGCCACCCACAAATGGCCCGGTGAAACCCGACGCGAATGGGGAAGGGCTATCGAGATGGATGAAGCCGTAAAAAGTCGTGTCGATGAAATCTGGAAAGATCTGGGGCTTTAGCGCTACCGTTGTTCCGGCTTGCTACCAGACAGGTTTTTCCGGTGTGACTGAAAAATCGGGGCTGCAGATAAAATAACTGCGAATGAAATCCCGCGGGTCTTTTTCGTAAAAGCCTTCAATCTTCCAGCCGTTATCCTGAATCAGTTGCTGCATGTAGTCAGGTGAAAACACGGCTCGCAGCAGTGGCCTGTTCGCCACCCTGTCAACAAAACGGTCAACCTCAGGGTTCAGTCTGACCGTAAAGACCAGGCTTCCTGATTCACTGACATGCCTGCGCAACAAAAACAGCATGGCCGCAGCATCTTCCGGGTTGAGGTGGGTAAAAACGGAGAACAGCCAGATTACATCGTACTTCCCGGGTGCCGGCAGACCCTGCTGCTCACGCATCGGCTCGCCATCGGTATTGTACATACTGTTGCGAACATCCCAGTGATAGTACTGAAAACGCACATCCAGCGGCGTGGCATTTTCCTGCAGAAAAGTAATGATATCGCTGTTAACATCCACGCCGGTGTAAGAACCCACCGGAACCCGATGGTTAAGCAAGGCAGAACTGAAGCGGGTGCCGCAGCCGACATCCAGAATCGCACTTTGACTGAAATCGGCAAGACCAAGCCGTTCAGCCATCAGCCCCATCAGGTTGAGTGCAGTTTCATCGTAACCGGCCGCTCTCACCATATGGGAGTTTTGGCGAAATCGTTCTGGTACATCGAGTCTTAACATGGCAGTCATGATAGCAGTGAATGAAACGGCATTCTGTGTTGTCAGGGCACAAGAGTCAATGTGGCGTGTGGACAGCCAGACCGCAACAGGCCGCTTCAGCGGGCCAATTGCCATGCCGTGGCGCTGTAAACCTGCACCGCATCATTGGCTGTAACAACTCCGCTCTGGAGCGTAAAGCGTCGCCAGCTACCATTGCTGTTTCGTAGCAGTAAATCGCTATCACCATCACCATCAAAATCCCCCTCTGACTGCAAGTTCCAATCCAGTGATTGATAGGGGTAGATACCACCGACTACAGTAACCGCACCACTCTGCATTGCAAATAACTGCCAGGCCCCGGTAACGGTATTGCGCAGCAGGATATCGTCGTCGCCATCGCCATCGAAGTCACTGGCGACCTGCAAGCTGTAATTTGCCGAGGCATAGAGCGGCAGAGCCGCATCGGCAACGACAGCACCCGCCTCGACCGTGAACAGGCGATACTTGCCATCCACACTATTGCGCAGCAACAGGTCTTCATCCAGGTCGCCATCAAAATCGCCTGCAGCAAGCAGACTGAAATTACCGGCTGACCACAGGGCAAAACTGCTGCTGCCCGTCACTGCGCCGGTCTGAAGCGTAAACAGGCGATACTTTCCGTCTGAGCTGTTGCGCAGCAGAATATCTTCATCGCCATCGCCATCGGCATCAAAGGCAGCAACAAAACCGTAATTGCTGTTACTGTAAAGTGCGAGCTGGGCATGACCACTCACCAGACGATTATCGGTGTAGAAAATTCGCCACGCGCCATTGGTACTGTTGCGCAACAACACATCCTTGTCGAGGTCACCATCGACATCCAGATTAGCCACATGCTGCCAATCCAGACTGTTGTAGGCGGCATAGTTGCCCTGATAATTAACACTACCCGATTCGAAGCCAAACAGCGTCCAATGGCCGGTTGCGGTATTGCGGATCAGTACATCATCATCTAGATCGCCATCGAAATCACTTTCACCGGTAGATGCAACTGCGAGACAAATCGAAGCCGCATCAAGTGGATCAGCACCGCAGGCGAGTTCATCAACATCACTGAAACCATCGTTGTCGTCATCAGTATCAGCGTTATTACCAACGCCATCACCGTCCGTATCGACAGATTCATTTGCATCGAAGGGAAAAACATCCTGACTGTTCACAACGCCATCACTGTCGCTGTCGTCAGTAATTTGCAAGCCACTGGCAACTGCCTGTCCATCGCTGTTTCTGCCCCAGCACTGAATGCCATCCAGAAAACTGTAGGCGCAACCATGCTGGTAACCCAGTCGCAAGGTAAGCGGTGTGGATGTAAAGCCCGGAACATCAAGTGCGCCATTGCCATTGATTCCCCAGCAAGAAACCGCATCATCCACGATGGCACAGGCATGGCGATAACCCGCAGCAATCTCCTTAATATTGCCACCCAATGATGGGGAAGGCACTGCTGCATCGCCCCAGCAAGTCACGCCATTATCATCCAGCGCACAACTGAAGGTGCCGCCGGCAACCACCTGCAGCGGATTAGTCAGCGCAGGTACATTGAGCTGCCCGTTATCGTTCAGGCCCCAGCAGACCACACCGTTGTCATCAATCGCACAAGTATGTTCTGCACCGGCACTGACATCCACAGGATTCACAAGCACTGGCACATCGATCTGGCCATTATTATTGTTGCCCCAGCAAGCCACTGCATCCAGTGTTAGTGCACAAGTATGATTTTTGGCACTGCTGATTTTTTGCACCTGGTAGACGGTTTCATGCACGAAGCTTTCGGAAGAGCACCCCCCCGCTTCGGGGAAGACACAACTCAGGCTGGTGCTGTAATTTGAGCTCGTGCCCCAGCACTGCAAGGTATCTCCTGCCAGAGCGCAGGCATGGTTCAGGCCGACTGCATACTGGCGAATCTCCGGCAAGGCAGGAATCAGATCCTGCCCGGATGACACACTGCCCCAGCAGCTATCACCCGTATCATCGCTGGCACAAGTCGTCAGCCAACCGGTATCGAAGGGATAGCTCACTACCAATGGCTGCGGATCAACCGCATCATCCAGCATGTCGTTGTCATCATTCCAGTCGGCGTTGTTACCGATGGTGTCGAGATCGGTGTCGCGGGTTTCCAGCGGATTGAAGGGCAGCGCATCATCGACATCGGGTGTGCCGTCGTTGTCATCATCCGGGTCGGCATTATCGGGGATGCCATCCGCATCGCTGTCAGCCCACTCACTGCCATCCAGCGGATAGAGATCGTCACGGTTTTGCACGCCATCACCATCGGTATCGATAAAGGCGTTGGGGTTTGTGACCTGACCATAATCATCACGGCCCCAGCAGAGCAGGCCATCAGCTATCGAGAATGCGCATCCATGCTGGTAACCAAGCCTGAGCGATAAAGGTTGTGAATTGAATGCCGGTACATCAGTCGCACCGTTACCATTCTGCCCCCAGCACTCAACCTGGTCATCAACAATCGCGCAGGCAAAGCGGTAGCCTGCTGCCAATTCATGCACGGTTCCAGCCAGTGATGGTGAGGGTACTGCTGCATCACCCCAGCAAGTGACACCGCCGTCATCCAGCGCACAAGTGAAAGTACCACCCGCTGCCACCCTTGTCGGGTTTTGTAAAACCGGCACATTCAGTTGACCGCTATCATTCAGCCCCCAGCATGTAACGCCGGCATCGTCGATCACACAGCTATGCTCGGCACCGGCACTGATATCTATCGGATTGGAAACTGCAGGATAATCCAGCTGGCCATTGGCGTTCTGGCCCCAGCAATAGATACCTGCGGCAGTCATGCCACAGACATGGTTTTTCAACGAACTGATTTTCTGTACCTGCAAGAAGGCAGGGCCAATCAAATCACCCGGATCGAACTGACCGGAAAGGCCACCACCCCAACAGATGATACCGCTGTCTTCAAGCGCACAGGCGTGATTCATGCCCAGCGCCAATTGCCTGATGCCACTCAGTTCTGGCCCCGGCACCACCGATTCACACTGCAAACCGTTATCCGCTGCCACACAGGTAGACAACCAGCCAGTATCGAAAGGATAGGTTGGTTGCTCCGGCCAGGGATCACGGCTATCGGGAATCAGGTCGTTATCATCATCCTTGTCGGCATTATTACCGATTCTGTCGCGATCAGTGTCAGCGGTTTCAGCGGGATCAAAAGGCATCTGGTCATTGCTGTTTGGCGCACCATCACCATCGGCATCAAACACGGTGCCAGGCAAGCTGGCTTGACCAAGGTCATCCCTGCCCCAACACACCACATCCAGCGTTTCCATCAGGGCACAACTGTGCTGATAACCCAGTGATAGACGAAGCACGCGGCCAGCAGGCACATCATCGCGTTGGCCGTAGCCATTCACACCCCAGCATTGCACCCGATTGTCGGCATCCAGCGCACAGGCGTGCTTACCACCGGCAGCAACACCATGCCAGCCAGAGCTGGTGGGCATATGATTGGTATTGATATCGCCCCAACAGGTTATTTTTCCACCATCATGAAGAGCACAATTAAAATCACCGCCAGAGGCTATTGCAGTCGGTGCAATCAACGCAGGCACTGACAATTGCCCGGCAAAATTATTACCCCAGCATTTGACCGAATAGCTACTTCCATCGTAAGAGTGCAAGGCACAAGCACTGTCATGACCCACACTGATATCAAACGGCTCAACGAGTACCGGCGGAAATTTAATCTGGCTATAAGGCCCCCAACAAACAACACCTTCTGTCGACAAGGCGCAGGTATTGTTTTTGCTGGCAGCAATTTTTCTGACTTTGGTAAGCAAAGGCACAGCGATACGATCATTCTCGGCATTACCCCAACAACTGACACCGCTGTCACTGAGTGCGCAGGTATGCCATAAACCGGAGGCGACCTGGCGAACGCCTGTCAGTGCAGGAACTGCACCCTGCCCTTCGGAAATATCACCGACGCACTGCAAGCCTGTTGCATCATCAACCACACAGGTATTCAGCCAGCCGGCATCGAAGGGGTAATCGACATCCAGCGGCCGAGGATCACGGCTATCGGGGATGAGATCGTTATCATCATCTGCATCATATTCATCAAACAGGTAATCACCATCGTTATCACCAACACCGGGAATCAGCGGAAAAGGATCTTCACTATCTGGCACGCCGTCGTTATCATCATCAAGATCGGCGTTATTACCAATGCCATCCCCATCGGTATCGAGCCATTCGGCAGGATCATAAGGGAAGATATCCTGCACATCACTGACACCGTCGTTATCATCATCCGGGTCGGCGTTGTTACCAATGCCATCATTATCTGAATCCAGCCACTCTGCCGGATTCAGCGGGAAGGCATCGGCAAAATCCATTACGGCATCATTGTCATCATCCGGGTCGGCATTATTGCCAATGCCGTCAGCATCGGTATCCAACTGTTCTGAAGGATCAAACGGGAAGGCATCGTTTGTATCCGGCGTACCGTCGTTATCATCATCAGCATCTGCGTTATCGCCGATGCCATCGCCGTCATTATCACCCCATTCGCTGTCATCCAGTGGCCACAAATCATCAAGATCACGCACACCATCACTATCGCTATCGATATAATCCGGATGCAATGAGAACACCCGCGCCAGACCAGAGGAACTGCCATTGGCGTCATGAAATGGCGCACCGACGATGATTTCAGCATAGCCATCACCATTCACATCACCGGCACCACTTACCGAGAAACCGAGGTTATCTCCGTAAACATCCCCATTAAAAACTGCAAGCAACAGACCATCCTTGCCGCTGAGCACCCGGGCGCTGCCAGAATCTCTTCCGTTATTATCATCCCAGGTAGCACCTACAACCAGATCGGCATAACCGTCACCATTGACATCGCCAGCCCCACTGACTGAATACCCAAAATGATCATCGAATGAATCACCGTTAAAGGTATAGAGCACTGCACCATCGAACCCGCTGAATAGATGTGCGCTGCCTGACGAAGTACCGTTATTATCATCTTGATACGCGCCAACAATCAGGTCGGCATAACCGTCACCGTTAACATCGCCCGCACCGTCGACAGAGAGGCCGAACCGGTCAGATGCAGAATCACCATTGAAGGTGTAAAGTATCAGGCCATCCTTGCCACTAAAGACGCGCGCACTACCTGAATCAGTGCCGTTATTATCATCTTGATACGCACCAACAATCAGGTCATCATAACCATCGCCATTCACATCACCGGCGCCATTCACCGACCAGCCAAAATAATCCCCGGCTGAATCGCCATACAAGTCATAGAGCACTGAACCGTCCTTGCCACTGAAGACACGCGCACCACCCTGATAATTACCAAGAGTACTGACATCATAGTTACCCACAATCAGGTCAACATAGCCGTCGCCGTTAACATCACCTGCATCACCGACCGAATTACCAAAATACCGGCTACCCGCATCACCGTCAAAAGTGTAAATTACACTGCCGTCAAACCCGCTCAAAACCCGGGCGCTACCGGTATTAATCCCGGTATTATCGTCATACTGGGCTCCGGCGATCAGCTCATCATAGCCATCCCCATTCACATCGCCGACACTACTGACCGCCCAGCCAAATCGATCTCCGCCAGAATCACCATAGAAGGCATAAAGCTCGGCACCATTCTCACCACTGAAAACGCGCACACTACCTGAGTATGCGCCGTTATTACCATCTTTATATGCACCTACAATGAGGTCTGCATAACCATCCCTATCAACATCACCTCCGCCACTTACTGACCTGCCAAACTCATCGCCAGCACTGTCACCATACAAGCTATACAAAGGCGTATAGGTTGGTTTGCTCGCATCAGCGGGGAAGGGATCTACATCATCGTTGAAGCCGTCATTGTCATTGTCCAGGTCGGCGTTATCACCAATACCATCATTATCACTATCACTTTGCTCTGAAGGGTCAAAAGGAAAGGCATCGCTGGCATCCGGCTCACCATCGTTGTCATCATCCGGGTCTGCGTTATCACCGATGCCGTCGTTATCGTTATCAAACTGCTCACCGGCATCGTATGGGAAGGCATCCGTCACATCCGGTTCGCCGTCGTTATCATCGTCGGGGTCGGCGTTATTCCCGATCCCATCGCCATCAGCATCTTCTGTTTCACTTGCATCGAGCGGAAATACATCAAGCGGATCATTAACACCATCGCCATCAGTATCGGCTAGCAGCGGCGAAGTGCCGGTAACAAAAACCTCTTGCCCGTCCTCAATACCATCGCCATCGGTATCAGCCACCCAGGGGTTGGACCCATAAACATTCATTTCATAATAATTGGCAATACCGTCACCATCGGTATCGACATTGACAACCAGCGGGTCTGAACCGGCCAGCAACTCCCATTCATCACTGATGCCATCATTGTCATCATCAGCATCAATGATGTTATCAATGCCGTCACCATCGGTATCCAGTGAACGCGTCGGATCGAAGGGCCATACATCGATAGCATCTTCCACACCATCGTTGTCATCATCAGGGTCGAGCGCATTGAGCACGCCATCATCATCCGAGTCGAAATCATCGCCCGCCACAAAGATATTGGGGTCTACGCTGTCAACCAGGCCATCACCATCGGTATCAACATTACTCATCGGCATTTCAAAACCGATGGGCTGGTCTTTATTGGCATCCAGCGGGTACAGATCTACATCATCATTGAAACCATCACCGTCGTCATCAGCATCTGCATGGTTGCCAATACCATCTGCATCGGTATCGGCTGCCTCAGAAGGATCAGACGGAAACACATCCAATGTGTCCGGCACCCTGTCACCATCGCCGTCATTACCAACACCATAAAGCCCCCCGCGAACGCTGTAATCACAGGCACGCCAGTCATACTGATCTGCAATGGCATCGTTATCGGAATCACGCCAGGCATTGGCATTCAGTGGGAAGTCATCAATTTCGTTGCGGTAGCCGTCACCATCTTCATCACCATCTGGCGT
>JAGRJA010000063.1 GCA_020443005.1 Pseudomonadales bacterium | reverse complement strand
TGGTATACCCCAGCGCCGGCAATAACCAGTCCCTACTGGGTATTTCATGCTTGCCCATCAGAATCTCGACCTGATCGCTGGTTTTCAGAATATAGTTCAACGGCACGATCTTGCCGTTGACACGCGCGCCCCGACATCGATGACCAACCTCGGTATGAATATGATAGGCAAAGTCCAGGGGCGTAGAACCATCGGGCAATTCGATGACATGACCTTCAGGAGTAAAAACATAGACCCTTTCTTGATCAACATCCGCACTGAGTTCCTCAATCAGGGCTTTATCACCGCCGGTTTCCTCATGCCATGCCAGCACCTGCCTCAACCATTCAACCTTTTGCTCATAGTTCCGGTTAATGCCTTTTTCACCCTTGTACTGCCAGTGGGCACAAACACCAAACTCGGCTTCTTCATGCATTTCCCGCGTTCTGATCTGAACTTCGAGAACCTTTCTTTCCGGACCGATAACAGCCGTGTGCAAGGAACGATAACCATTGTCCTTGGGGGAGGCGATATAATCATCGAACTCGTTTGGTATGTTTCGCCATTGACTATGTACAATACCGAGTACGCTATAGCATTCAGCGACTGTATCAACCAGAATGCGAACAGCACGAATATCGTAAACCTGTGAAAAACCAATATCCTTCTGGCGCATTTTCCGCCAGATACTGTAGATATGCTTTGCCCTTCCGGTAATTTCTGCATTTACGCCTTCCTTGCGAAGCAGTTCCTGAAGCAACTTGATAACATCCTCGACAAAAAATTGTCGATCAACCCGCTTTCCGTCGAGCAATTTGGCAATCTGCTTATAAACATCCGGCTCCAGATAACGAAAGGAAAGGTCTTCAAGCTCCCATTTGATATGACCGATACCGAGCCGGTGCGCAAGTGGTGCATAGATATCAAACACCTCGCGAGCAACCCGCTGTTGTTTTTCGTAGGACGAATTTTTAACCGCACGCATGGCGCAGGTTCTTTCAGCCAGTTTGATGAGGGGCAAACGTACATCATCGATAATCGATATCAACATCTTTCTCAGGTTGTCTACCTGATCGTGTATCGACTGACCGAGCACATTGTTGTTGGAAGGCTGAACAGCGCCGATAACCGCCATTCTCAATACACCCTGAACAAGACCAGCCACACTCTCGCCAAAGTCGGTCACCACCGCTTCAAGAGGAAGTTTCCCCTCCCTCACGGAACGATAAAGCACAGCCGCAATCAGGGAAGCAGCATCAACATTTAATTCGGCGAGAATTTCGGCCATTTCAAGGCCTGTACCAAAACTGCTACTGCCTTCGCTCCATATATCGTTTTGAGCTATGGCCTGCTGCTCCAGTTTCTCGGCCAGATAGCAGGCTTTTCGTAAATGGCGTTTTTCGTCTTCTGCCAAGGGGGTTTTTAATGACAAACGATCCAGCCAGGCATCAATATTAATACGGCCATCGTCGAGCAGAGGCTGATCCTTGCGAACCGTTACCATAACAAAACAGATTCCCGATAAATATCAATCATCATAAATGCCCGACGACAAATAACGGTCACCCCGATCACAAATCACCGTAACAATAACGGCATTTGAAACTTCTCGAGCCAACCGTAGTGCGCCAGCCACGGCTCCGCCAGATGACACGCCGCAAAAAATACCCTCTTCTCGCGCCAGTTTTCGCATGGTTGATTCTGCTTCAATTTGTGAAAGGTCGATGATCCTGTCGACTCTGGCCGGCTCGAAGATCTCAGGCAGGTAGGCTTTTGGCCAACGCCTGATACCAGGAATGCTTGCACCTGTTTCCGGCTGCAAGCCTACAATCTGTATTTCAGGGTTTTGCTCTTTGAGATAACGGGAGCATCCCATAATTGTTCCTGTTGTACCCATCGCACTGACAAAATGGGTGATTTTGCCCTGTGTCTGCTGCCAGATTTCAGGACCGGTTGTAAAATAATGCGCATCGGGATTGTCCCGATTCGAAAACTGGTTTAACACCTTGCCCTTACCCTGTTTTTCCATCAGCAAGGCTGTATCACGGGCGCCTTCCATCCCCTGCTCCCGCGTCACCAGAATCAATTGCGCACCATAGGCCGTCATGGCTGCACGCCTTTCTGTTGTCATATTGTCCGGCATGACAAGAATCATCCGATAGCCCTTCACAGCAGCAACCATGGCAAGTGCAATGCCTGTGTTTCCGCTTGTAGCTTCAATCAGGGTATCTCCAGGTGTAATAAGGCCCCGCTGCTCGGCCCTTGCTATCATGCTATAGGCCGCGCGATCCTTGACTGAACCCGCCGGATTGTTTCCCTCAAGCTTGAGTAACACGCTATTATTGGATTCACTGGAACAAAGTAAACGCTGCAGTTTGATTAGGGGAGTCCCTCCTATACAATCTTCGATAGTGGGGAAATCAACAGGCGTTTGGCTGATCATCATCTTGCAACTCTTAAACACTGGAAAGCTATTCTACCTGTGTTTATTTGATGGTCAAAATCCACATCAGCCGAAACTGCCCAGAGGGCAAAACAGGAAACCTTATGCAGAAAAAATCCTTGAAGCATTTATGGGTGCTGGGATCCCTGATTCCGGTCATCACATCGATCTTCATTCTCTTCTTGTGCATAAATTTCATTTTTTTCGACAATATTGAAAATCAACAAAAACAGAACCACCTTATTCAGGCAACACAAATCAGCAAACTTGTTTCGGAATATGAAAGCAACCGAATACCCATTGAAAAACTTGCCAACATCATTCTCGAGAACCCGGAAGTCAACGGCCTGAAAATTATTGATGGTGATATCATCATGAATTATGGTGCCGATTTCGCCCTGACAGCCGAGGTACTCAGACAAGCGGAAAAGAGCCCGACAGACAGCCTGCGTTATTACCTGCAAAATCACGAGCACATATTTCTGCTCCCACTGCATGCCGGTCAACCGGGCACAGCAGTTCCGGATGACAACACCAACAAGCGCTTTCTGGCCATTAGCTATACCATGCTTCCAACGCTTATGCTGCGCTATAAAACGGCATTCACAACATTGCTGATAACGCTCGGCATTCTGAGCATGAGCATTATTTACCTGTTTTCGCTGTATAAAAAAGCGGTCGCTCCACTTCAGCTGATGTCACATGAAATACAGCAATTTGATGAAAACGGGCAAGCATTATCAAATGACCTGAAATTTTTTGATGAGTACCAACACCTGTACCTCATTATCAGGGATGCCATCAACAACATACTCCATTCAAAAATTGAAATGCAGGACAACATCAAACAATCCAACCAGGATCTCAGGGAAACACTCGAGACCATCGAGATACAAAATATCGAACTTGATCTCGCCAGAAAGGAAGCTATTAAAGCCAGCAAAACCAAATCAGAATTTCTGGCTAATACCAGCCATGAAATTCGTACACCCTTGAACGGGATTTTGGGCTTTACCCGACTGCTCTCAAAAACCGATCTTACAAAGCAACAGCAGGATTATGTAAATACAATTCATTATTCTTCCGAAAACCTTCTAACCATTATTAATGACATTCTCGACCTGTCAAAAATAGAAGCGGGTAAACTGGTTCTTGAGAATATGCCCTTTAACCTTGAAACCGTGGTAGAAGAAACCGTCACAATACTCTCTTCATCTGCGCATGAAAAAAAACTCGACCTGATCTATAAAATTGATCCGGAACTACCCACAACTTTGATTGGAGACGCTCTTCGCATCAAGCAGATATTGACCACTCTTGTCGGAGATGCCATCAAGTTTTGCGAACAAGGTCTGGTTTCCCTTGATATTGCCATTGAAAAAAAATATGAAAATCATATGCGGATAATTATCGCTGTATCCGATACCGGCCCCGGTTTTGACCAGGAAAAAAGCAGTGAGATTTTCAATTCATTCACACAAATCAACACCGGCAACAACAGGCTTCACAGTGGAACAGGCCTGGGGCTCGCTATAACCAAAAAGCTTGTCGATGAAATGAATGGGCAAATAAAAGTAGAAAGCAAACCCGAAAGCGGATCAACCTTCACCTGTTTTATCAATCTGAAATATACAATGGCACCTGAAAAAGAGCCTGCCACAGCGCCCACCTTCAAGAAGGTTTTGTTATTCGAAGAAAATGAGAAGGCAGCCGAAAGTATCAGTACAATCCTGACCGCATTCGGTTCCAGCGTTAAGATTACACAAAAATTCAGTGAGATTTTACCGCTGATAGAATCAGGAAAAGACAACAACCTGCTTTTCGAGGCACTTTATATCAGTATACCTCATCACGCAGATGAGCGGATTTTCGGAAACCTGCTGATTGAAACCCTCAAGCAAGCTAATCGTTTAAAAAAAATAATTCTCCATCCGACAACCTTCAAGGCAGGAAACGAACTCATCGAACATGCTTCATTCATTACCAAGCCATTAACCAAAACAAAGCTGCAGGAATACTATAGCGGAAGCATCGCCTGCAAAGACCCTCTTTCAACCAATAATCAATCTACAGCCTACTGCGGAAAAACACTGGTTGTTGATGACAACAAAGCCAACCTTCAACTGCTTTCAAGCCTGCTCGAAGCGATGGGGTGCACAGTTATTGCAAGCACCTCCGGTTATCAAGCCATTGAGTTGGCCAGCAAAACCGGATTCGATATTATTTTCATGGATATCCAGATGCCGGGTATGGACGGAATTGAAACAGCGACAAGAATAAGGAATGAAACCGCTTTTCACAAAGACACTCCGTTTATTGCGGTAACCGCACATGCTTACGATGAGCAAAAACGAAAAATCTTGAAATCCGGCTTCAACGACTGCCTGAGCAAACCCGTGAGTGAAATACAACTTCAACACACACTCAACAAATGGCTCAAAATAGATAAAAACCTGAAAAATGACAAGGTTGTTGACATCGCGCTTACACTTAATCGTTGCAACAACAACCAAACGCTAGCCATTCAAATGCTTCAGGGTCTGATCGATGAAATTCCAGATTCACTTGAATTCATCGAAAAAGCGATCAACGATGGCCGCACAGAAGCAGCCATTGAAAAAACACATCACATACATGGCACCTGCTGTTATACAGGTGCTACTCAACTGCAAAAATTTTGCGCCCTGCTTGAAACATCACTGAAAAACAACAAGCCGGAAGACATTCAAAAACACCTTTCAAATCTTTTGAAAGAAGGCAACGAGGTTATTCATTGGGCAACACAAAATAATATTGAACAGTTAATTCTCAATTATCAGTGACCGGCCGATACAAGCCCTTGCCGGTAACTTTAGGTAAATCCAGCGCAGCAACCATGCCAGGTTTTTGCTGCACAACAGCCGGAATCGCATTTACAATACAGGTTGCTGTTTGAATCACGCCAGCTACAGCATGGTCGCCATACTTGTCTTCCATATCCATACCGATCGTCATTTTTGGTTCACCTTCAATAATAACCTTATAGCCTTTCCCTTGCGGCCAATGTGGCGCAATATCATCGGTCAGCCTTGTTACATGTTCCAGCACAATCGCGTCACGACCATCAACTACAGCTCGAACCTCAAAACGCATGGCGCCGGTTGTTCCAGCCCTGAACACACCCATCGCATTTTCGACATCCTGTTCCAAAGGAAGGCGCTCATGTACCTCATAGACCTTTTCAACTTCAACACCCAGCCCGGCCGCCACTGAACGCACCGAACCACCCCAGCCAAGCGACAACATACCGGGTTGAAACAGCATACAAGGGTGGTCAACCGGATAACCAAAGCCCATCACTTCACGAATAGTGTTTTCCTGAACATAGGTAGAATAGTTGATAATCTCCTGCATACGCACACTCGACCAGTATTCAGACAATCCGGTGAATATCAACGGCATCATGTCATTAGCGAAACCCGGGTCTATACCATTATTAAAACAGGTCGCCCCTCCGGTTTCGCAGGCCTTTTTAATGGGCTCGGCAATAAACGCAACATCCGGTGAATCGGGGTACTGCAACATAAACAGCGAAGAAGCCACTACATTAATACCTTTTTCAAGGCAGCGTGCCTGATCGGCTGCTGCTTCCATCAATCGCGTTTCGGAGTGAGCGGTATAGCAAACACAATCAGGCTTCAGCGCCAGCACAGCATCAATATCCTCGGATGAAATCACACCTGTTGCCTGCTCCAGTTCAGCCAACTCGGCAACATCCTTGCCGGCCTTGTCTGCACTGCTGACAATATGACCAATCAATTCCAGTTCGGGATGGTTAACAATCGCTCGGATGGCGTATTTGCCGACATTGCCTGTACCCCAGGTAACAACCGTGTAAGTCATGCGTGTTTCTCCAAATAGATGAATCACTTATCTGATACGAAAAATTTATCGTAACCGATCTGTTTGCTGCACTGATATGTGACATGCCACAAAGTCATTTTTCGGGCGAACGGGATCGTGCACGAAGCACTGACAGTTATCCGTACTGTGTTCATACGACTTTTACTGTACGGTATTTGTATCTAGCCAATGTAACAGCCTGTTTACGCTGAAGATGATCAGAAATTACGCCAAGGTGCCTGTATGAAAAACCCGTCTTTTCCTGAACTGAGTTGCTACCTTTTACCCGGTCACACCTCAACACCCGCCGATGCAATCAGCGAAGCCCAAGAGGCAGAAACCCTCGGTCTGGGCAAGGTATGGCTATCGGAACGCTTCGATGTGAAAGACGCGGGCGTTATTTGCGCTGCCGCACTTGCCTCAACCCGGAACATTCATGTTGCAACGGCCGCCACCAATATCCACACCCGGCACCCGCTTGTCTTGGCAACAATGTGCAGCAGCCTTCACCTTATTTCCAACGGGCGCTTTGAACTCGGGCTTTCCCGGGGCGTAGCGATTCGCAACCAGTTAATGGGTTTGGAGGCAGTAACCAATCAACAACTCGTGGATGGCATCGACATACTCCGCAAATTGTGGAAAGGTGAAAAAATCATGGGCTATGATGGCCCGATGGGCAAACTGCCCTACCTCAGCATGGGCGACTGGCTGAATATATCCCTACCGATTCATTTTGTCGGCTTTGGCCCCAAAAGCCTGCGTTTTGCCGGCAAACATTTTGACGGCGTCCATCTACACACCTTTGTTACGCCCAACGGTCTCAAGCGTGCGCGCGCATTGGTGAATGAAGGCGCCGCAAGCGCCGGGCGAAACCCGTCTGAAATAAAACTATGGGCTGTTGTGGCCACCTGCCTTAACCCTTCAAGAGAGGACTTTTTGCGCAAGCTTGTCGCACGCATGGCAACCTATATGCAGGCACCCGGTTATGCCGAAATGCTGATTGCATTGAATGGCTGGAACATGGATGTACTGGAAAGGTTTCGTGCCGACGCCGTGGTCAGTGCAATGATGGGTGGCATCGACAGCGTTGCCACACTCGAACAACTCGAACACATCAGCACATTGATACCGCACGAATGGCTTTATGCCGCGATTGGCAACGCAGAAACCTGCGCCGAAGTCTGGCAAGAAAATCTACACAACGGGGCTGATGGTATTGTGATCCATGGTTCCACTGCTCAAGAAGTCAAACCGGTAATCGATGCCTACAAAAAAGTGCGCAATGCCTGAAAAAACAGACTTTGGTTATTTATACAAGCCTTTCCATTAAAGCCGCAAATCAGAAACAACGATAGATACCTGGATTTCATGACGCTAAAGCTCATCAACTATCTTCGGTATCAAGCCCCAGCAAGTTCGCGCTATAACACCAGAGTTTCTCGGCCGCCTGCTCATCCTGCGCCCAAGGCTTGAGTCGATGCAGTTTACACCGATAGTAATATTCCCCCTGGGTTTGTATGTCCTGGGTAGCAAGAAACACTGTGGTTTCAGCACCTTTTTTCGGAGAAATAAAAAACAGGTGAAGAAAGGCAGTAAGCAAGCTGGTGTACCATTGTTGACCATTATTCGTACCCAGATTGCTTTTGACCGCGCCAGGGTGAAGGCAATTAATTTGTACCTCAGTTGAATTCAGTTTTTTCGCAAGGTATTTCACCATCAAGATATTCGCCAGCTTAGATCGCCCATAAGCGAGGAAAGGTCTGAATTTTCTTTCATAATTGATGTCATCAAAATCCATACCTCTGCAAAACAAGGCATGGGCCTCTGAAGAAACAACGATAATTCTTGAGGGCCGACCTTCTTTTTTTGAAGTTTTAACCAGTTTTGGCAAGAGCAGGCGTGTAAGCAGGTAATGCCCAAGATAATTTACGGCAAACATCTGTTCCAGTTCATAACCGGAAACAGAGACCACCTTGCGCTCCGTATTGACTACCCCGGCGTTATTGATCAGCGTATGCAACGGAATATCAAGGGCAAGAAACTGCTCGACGGCCGAGCGCACCTGAGTCATATCGCCAAGATCAGCAATCAGCAAAATGGGCTCCGGAGCCTGCTCAAGAGCGCTTATTTCCCGACACAGGGCTTCGCCTGCCTGTTTGTTTCGGCACAGCAATACAAGCTTATACCCTTGCCTTGCCAACTCGAGTGCTGTTTCTCTTCCGATACCATTGGTAGGGCCAGTTATGAAAACATTGTCTGACATGGCATATTTTCTCCAAGCCGCTCACTTTAAAATATAAAAGAAATTTAAAAGCGGAATCACCAGTTACGCTGCACCTGCCAGTTTGAACCACTGTACAAACCAAAAGATGAACTCCCTGTAACGGCGCCATTGTGCATCTGAAACAATGTCCAGTTACCCAGTGTGTTTCTCAGTAAAATATCAGAATCCCCGTCACCGTCGAAATCACCTTCCGATTGAAAAGTGTAATTGAAGGCCTGATACAGATTAACGGTCGCACTTTGTGTAACAGTGTTGTTTTCAATCGAATATAAACGCCATGGCCCACCCGGAGTTTGATCGCGAATCAGGATATCATCGTCACCATCACCATCAAAATCACTGGCAACCTGAAAATTATAGGCAAGCGACGAATAAATGGTATCGAGCGATACAACCGATGTAACAGCACCTGACTGCACAACAAATAACTTGTAACGCCCGCCAGGACCTGCCAGCAAAACATCATCATCGCCATCATTGTCAAAATCACCTTCACCGACATAAAGGCAGGAAGTGCTGCTCCACAGATTAAACGGTGCGTTACCAACAAGAACACCATCGTCAACCAAAAACAATCTCCAGACACCTGTACTGGCATTTCGTAACAATATATCTTCATCACCGTCTGCATCCACATCCAGAGACGATTGAAACTCATAATCAGAAGAGGTGTATAGCTGCACATTATTACTGCTTGATACTGCGCCGTTTTGAGTGATAAAAATACGCCACTTACCGGTTGAACTGTTTCTTAGCAGAACATCCTTATCGCCATCCGCATCAATATCAAGATTGGTCACATGAACCCAGTCGGCATTTGCATAGGCGTAATAAGGGGTAATATCGGTAACAGCATTATTGCCAACCGAAAATACTCTCCAGTTGTTTGAACCGCTATCCCTCAGAAGCACATCGTCATCATTGTCGCCATCGAAATCACTTTCGCCCGTCGAGGCATAATGACATACCGATGAAAAAACATAAGGGTCTGAACCGCAGGCAAGCTCTTCCTGATCGAAAAAACCATCGCTATCAATATCCCAGGAGAAGTCGAGACCTGCAGGCACAGTTGCCTGACCAAAGTCGTAAAGCACTCCCAAAGCGAGGTCATACATCTCACAAGAGACACTGCCAAGGCGTGCAAGCATGCAGCGATGAATAGCCGACTGGGATAGCGTGAAAGCGTTATCCCAACCCGCTGGCAGATCAGCTTCAGTGAGTAAACCCCAGCAGCGCAAAACATCGAGACTGTCCCTGGCACAAAGAAAAGGTGTGGAACTGACATCTGCCCCTCCTCCTACAACCATTGGCTGATCCATTACCGGCATGCCGGAAGGTGCTGCACCCCAGCAAGACAAGCCATCATCATCCTGGGCACAACTGTGGTTGTTGGCCAAAAAAATAGAACGTGGATTATTCAGGGAGGGCACACTTGACTCACCTTCTGCATTATCTCCCCAACAGATTACACCATCCTTCATATCCAGCACGCAGGCATGATCCCAGCCCACCCAAACCATTACCGGATAATCTACAGCCGGTTCAGCGCCCGTGATGGCGGTCGTTCCACCCCAACATTTCACGCCATCATCATCGATTGCACAAGTATCCTGATTGCCGACATCAACCCAGCGCGGGTCGCTTAATGTTGGCACATTGGTCTGGCCACTGACATTCTTGCCCCAACAATGCACACCATTGTCATCAAGCCCGCAAACATGCTCGGTGAATGTTATCACATAGTAGGGGTTGGACATTGCGGGCACCGTAGATTGCCCCCAGTCAAAATCACCACCCTCTCCAGCACCGGCTCCCCAACAGTGAACGGCATTATCATCATGTGCACAGGTATTGAAAATACCCGGCGCCAACATGTAACGCGGTATGACGGGATGATCACCATGCGCCACCTCAGCACCGTCCGACACACCATCCCTGTCACTGTCAACAATATCCGGCCATGTCCGTTCTGTTAATTCATCAATATTGGAAAGCCCATCGCCATCAAGATCTTCATTCGCGTCATTCACACCATTATTCAGGCCGAATTTGATTTCATACCAATCCGGCATTCCATCGCTGTCACTATCGAGCTCAACAGCTTCAACTGTAGCCGAAAACACACACAACGAAAGCAGCAAGCCTGCAAGACGAAAATAAAGGGGCATAATAATATCCTGGGTATTTGTTGGTTTTTTTATATTTTCAAGCAAGCATGCAGCCCGAAAACCTGCTCACAATACCCCACAAATCACTTAAGATACAATCATCAAAACCTGGCACTGATGCGACCATGGTCTGGATAACATAAAACAGAAACTGCCACGACTTCAGACTGTGATTTATTTAGTCTCTGGTTTCAAATAACAAATCCAGTAAACCAGTGCAACAAACACACTGCCACCGACAATATTACCGAGTGTCACGGGCAGAAGATTCCCAAGAAATTGCATGAAAGAAATTTCTGAACCGTACAGCATGCTAATCGGTATCAGATACATATTGGCGACCGAGTGCTCAAAACCCAAAGCCACAAATGCCGATATCGGAAAGATAATTGCCCAGATTTTCCCCGCCACTGTATGCGCAGCAAAAGCCAGCCAAACAGCAAGACAAACCAGCACATTACACAACAAGCCTCGTGTAAAGGCCTGCTGCCAGTCAAGTGTCACCTTGCTCTGGGCAATAGCATGAACTGTTTTGATGACAACGCCATCACCCATCATCAGGTTGCCCGCAAGATAAACCATATAAGCCGTTGCAAGTGAGCCGATAAAATTGGAGAAATACACCAGCGACCAGTTTCGAAAAAGTGCGCGTGTGGACACTTTTTTCTCCGCCCAGGCAATCACAATAAGGTTGTTGCCAGTAAACAGCTCTGCGCCAGCGATGACAACCAGTACAAGCCCCAGACTGAAAGCAAGACCGCCCAGCAAACGGGTTGGCCCCAAACCCAATTCACTTCCACTGATAACCACTGTAAAAAACATACCGCCAAAAGCTATAAAAGCACCGGCGAGCAGCCCAAGTGTAATAGTCTGCAAGGCAGGTAGGTGCGCCTTTTTCACGCCCACCTCGTTAATCTGTTTCGCTATTTCTGCCGGCTTGTAAGCGTCTATGGATGAAATCAAAATCTCCCTCCTTGCCAAAATCATGAATTAATGTTGCCACGCCGTTATCTGCAACGACCACCAACCGGGTACAATAGAACAATACTACCGTGCAAACCTGACACAGGTCATAATGAGCAACCTTTGACGAAAAACAATACTCACCCATTTTGGCAAGTTATGCTAGCCGGTGATGGTAGCAACCTAAAGGAAAAGAAATGCGCGATCATTCAAATGGAGACATACTCTGGTTTGACCAGGTTTCGATAAGCAGTATTGGAGAAGTGGGTGGAAAAAATGCCAGCTTGGGTGAAATGTACTGCCAGCTTTCAAGCCAGGGCATTAAAGTGCCCTTTGGCTTTGCGACCACAGCCGGTTTATTCAGGGCATTTATTACAAATAACCAACTGGAAGAACCCATCGCCAATGAACTGGAAAAACTGGGCTCCGGGCAGCAAAACCTGCAAGAAACAGGCATAAAAATTCGCCAGTTTATTCTTGATGCTTCTTTTAGCGAAACACAAAAAAGTCGTATCGCCGAATCGTACAAAAAACTCTGTGAAAAAATCGGTGTTACCAATCTCGCTGTCGCTGTAAGAAGTTCAGCAACAGCAGAAGACTTGCCGGAAGCCAGCTTTGCCGGTCAACAGGAAAGCTATCTGAACATCACCGGAACAGATGCGCTTCTCGAGGCTTGCAAAAACTGCTTTGCATCACTCTATACAGACAGGGCCATTGCCTACCGCGAAGAGAAAGGTTTCCGGCACGATCAGGTTCTGCTTTCTGTCGGCGTGCAACAAATGGTCGAATCCGGTGCCGCCGGTGTGATGTTTACCCTTGATACAGAGAGCGGTTTTCCGGATGCAATTCTGATCAATGCCGCTTTCGGGCTTGGTGAAACCCTGGTGAAAGGCAGCGTGACGCCAGACCGCTACATGGTTTACAAGCCATTTCTGGACAAGCCGGCGTTAAAGCCCGTTATTGAAGTCAGCATTGGCAACAAGCATCAAAAAATGCTTTTTAACACCTCAGGAAAAGCAAGCACCGTCACTGTAGAAACAACAAAAGAAGAGCGGGCATCACGCGTTCTGAATGACAATGAAATTATGCAGCTTGCAAACTGGGCAAATGCAATAGAAAAACACTACCACAGGGCAATGGATATCGAATGGGCTCGCGACGCTAAAACCCAACAGCTCTACATTGTTCAGGCCAGACCGGAAACTATCGAATCAAACAAGGATCGCCACACACTTGTCACCTTTCAGCTGAAAGAAAAATCGGCAGTGCTGGCTCAAGGTGCAAGCGTCGGCTCATCCATTGCCAGCGGATGCATCTATAAAATGGAACAAGCCGGCAAGGCTGAAGACTTTCCGGCAGGCGGCATTCTTCTGACCGAAAGAACCGACCCGGACTGGGTGCCGGTCATGCGCAAGGCAGCTGGGATCATTACCGATACCGGAGGCCCAACCAGCCACGCTGCCATCGTCAGCCGGGAATTAAAAGTACCGGCCATCGTCGGTTGTGGCAATGCCACTCAAACTCTCACTGATCATCAATCGGTCACGCTGAGTTGTGCAGAGGGTAGTACCGGCTATGTCTACGACGGTGAGCTTTCATTCAGCACACACAGCATTCAACTGGCAGATATTCCTGCGACCCGAACAAAACTGATGATCAATGCCGCCCTGCCCGATGGCGCGCTGCAATGGTGGCAACTTCCCGTTCAGGGCATCGGCCTGACCCGCATTGAATTCATTATTTCCAGCCAGATCCGGGTTCACCCGATGGCACTTTTACACCCGGAAAAAGTGAGCGACCCGAAAGTCAGCGAAACAATCTCCGACATCACTCACCTTTATGACAAACCCGAAGATTTTTTTGTAGAAACACTGGCCAGGTCTATAGGCAAAATTGCGGCTTCGCGTTATCCCGACCCGGTAATTGTGCGCATGTCGGATTTCAAGTCAAACGAGTACCGAGGTCTGATTGGCGGCGAATATTTTGAAATCGAGGAAGAAAACCCGATGCTCGGTTTCAGGGGGGCCTCCCGGTATTACCACCCGCTTTACCGTGAAGGCTTTGAACTCGAGTGCAAGGCGATCAAATATGCAAGGGAAGTAATGGGGTTTTCCAACATCATTGTGATGATTCCTTTTTGCAGAACACCCGCGGAAGCCGACAAGGTACTGGAGGTTATGGCTGGAGTCGGTTTAACCAGAGGCAGCTCCGGCCTTCAGGTGTATGTAATGTGTGAAATTCCTTCCAATGTCATTCTCGCCCGGGAATTTGCCCAACGCTTTGACGGCTTTTCGATCGGCAGCAACGACCTTACCCAACTGGTTCTGGGTATCGACCGCGACTCTGCATTGCTGAAAGAATTGTTTGATGCGCGCAATGACGCTGTAAAAAGCATGATCGCACAAGTGATCGACATCGCTCATCAAAACGGGTGCAAGGTGGGGATATGTGGGCAGGCGCCTTCCGACCATCCCGAGTTTGCCGAGTTTCTGGTGGAGTGCGGTATCGACTCTATCTCTTTGAATCCTGATTCCGTGTTCAAGACCAGTCATCATATTGCTGAAGCCGAGAAAAGGCAGCTCAAGTGATTCAGCAATTGAACGGACTGATACCCGCCCACACCTTGCGTTCGAAGCGAATCGGCGGGAAAGCTATTTGCTCACCATCAACAACGGCAGGGGGGCTTTGTAATTCGAAGTTATCGGGCAGTGGTTCCGCTGTATTGATCTGCACAGAAAAGCGAGACAAACCCGGTCGCCCGGCAGGAGCCAGATAAGGCTCAACGGTTAGTGGCTCAATGCTATCGACCTTGTAGGCCAGTAGAGAGGAAGGCGTGATGATGACATGGCTTTCAAGGTCGCGAATCACAAAACCGGTATCGAAAAAATGAATACTTCGCCAGTGATTACCGCCAAAAAACAGCGCAACCTGATGCACGGTATCACCGTTATCCGCCAGCGCCCTCACCTGCAAACGATGCTCACCCTCACCCAGCTGAAAATCAATAATCGATTCGGCAGGTACACAATGCGGTGTAGTCACCACGCCATTTTCAACCGAAGGATGAAAATAAACCGTGGCATTGGGTACGCAAGACCACAGAAAAGCAAACAATAGCGGCCAACCAAAGCGGCTACACTTGTCGGC
>JAGRJA010000062.1 GCA_020443005.1 Pseudomonadales bacterium | reverse complement strand
TGCTGTTTTTTTTTTTTTTTAATGTGAAGCCTCTTGTTCTTGGCGAGTGCTTCATAAATTGTATTCAATACATTCATGTCCAGATGAGAAGGGTCCATCAAGCGTTGCCCGCGCTGATTGATTTCAACTCGACTGATCAGCCTTTGGAGATTTTTACGATCCGCCTTGTCTGTGCCTGAAAGCATTTTTTCCCGGGCATTTTCTACATGATTTTGTAGAACACGGAAGGTCGTCGTTGGCATGTTTTTCTGCAAATGTTTTTCGGTAAGAGCCAGTGCCAAAGCAACTTCCTGAGGCATGCTTTTTACATCGGTATGCCATTGGCTTTCAATGGCGTCTATCCACCATGTCCAGCTATTACGGTCTCCCCTTGTACATCTTAAACCGAATTCATTGATGGAGTTTTTGTTATCGGACAATTCATTCAGATCACGGTTAATCATTCGATTTGCTGTGGCCTTGCTATCGCTTTCGAGTAAACCCTTGTCCTGAATGTGCTGTATGATTTCGCCGGTTTCAACGGGTAGTCTCGATTGTCTGATATAGGTCAGGATTTCAAGCCGGCGTTTGAAGCTTCTCAGTTCACGAGAGCTGGAAAGGGTGTCAGTGGATTTTCCGGTTATCGGTTTCTTGTGACTTTTGGCTTTGCTCGACATGATCCGTTTGTGCTCGAAATAATGAGGGTTTGCGACACAGTACCCGGCACGATAGGCAAGCGTGCGCGGAAAATCAAGCTTTGTGAGTCTCGTCTGCTTGTTGATAATGATTGGTACGAAAGGTGATATGGATGCGTGTGCCATGTGGCCGTTTTCGGCTGCAAGCGAAAAAAAACCGCCTGAAGGCGGTTTTTTTATAGGGATCATGGCGTTTGATCAGGTAAGTGCTGCTGCAACAGAGGCATTTGCGAAGTCTTCTGAAGTTTCCCTGAGCGCCAGGCTGAGACTGCGGGCAAGTTCATGCAGTATCTTGAAAGCGATATCAGGTTTTTCGATCATGATCTTTTCAAAGTCGGCTCGCCGGAAAATCACCAGTGTGACATCTGTTTTTGCCAAAATGGTAGCAGAGCGAATCATGCCATCGATGATACCCATTTCACCAACGGTGTGGCCTTTATCCACTGTAGCGATTCTAATATCCTCGCCCTTGTCGTTCTTCTTGATGACATCAAGTTCGCCTTCGGCGACAAAGCAAACAGATTTTGCATGCTCACCTTCCTTGTAGATCGTCGTTCCCTGTTTGCGGGTAGTTACCACCAGCATCTGTTCTACATAATCACTTTCTTCATGGGTCAGCGTTTGGAAAAGGCGCGTATCAGAAAGAAGAAATTTGATGGATATTTCCATGGTGCGTAACTCCGTATAATTGAAAACTCAAGTGATTGTTTAGCCTGTTGTCGACAGTTTTGTGAGCTCATCTGATGTTTTGCGCAGGGAGAGACTCAGACTTCTGGCAAGTTCTTTCAACAGTTTTATACCAATAAGCGGGTGCTCTTCGAGCAAGGCGTCGAAACCTTCGCGTTTGAAAATGACAATGGTGACATCGGTAAGCGCCTTGATGCTGGCTGAACGCACAATACCATCAATCACTGCCATTTCACCAACGGCAGCACCTCTTTTCAGCGTGGCAACCTGATGTTCCTTGCCACTTTCATCTTTTTTGATAACAGCAAGTTCGCCTTCAGCAACAAAACAGACCGATTTTGCATGTTCGCCTTCTTTGTAAATCATTTGACCCGCTTTTCGATTGGTGACGACCAGTTTTTTCTCCACAATTTCAGCTTCTTCATGATTAAGCGACTTGAACAGAGTGGTTCCCGACATCAAAAAACTGATAGACATATCCACGATGTATTCTCCCCTGATATTTTTTGAAGTAGATGACAGATAAGCTGCTATCGATAAACCCGAAAATGTCTATTCACGAGTCTGGAGGCTCAGTATATAGCCATGCTTTTAGCTAAGAAAGGGTTTGCACAAACTTCATGCTAACTTTTACCGAATGTCGGGTGGACTTGCCTCATTCCTTTGCCATTTTGTTTATTGTTACAGCTATAGAGCATGATGGATTTTGTATAGACAGGCATGCCTGCCTGCAGGGAAAATAGGCCAATTGTTGGTCAGGTTTCAAACCTGCGGCCGTTGGTCAAGAAAATTTGTCGGGAGAAATAAAAGTGCTGATTGAAAAAAACAGGGTTGTCTCGTTCCATTACAGTCTTTCCGAGACAGGAGGGGGCTTGCTTGAAGATTCACTTAACAGTAATCCTGTTCTTTACTTGCATGGCGCCGGAGGCCTGATACCCGGGCTGGCTGAGGCAATGGAAGGCCATGCCGTTGGCGACAGCTTCACGGTTGATTTACCCCCTGAAAAGGCTTACGGTTTCAAAAGAAATGACGCCGTGCAACGGGTGCCTGTTAAACATCTCGTGCTTGCTCGAAAGAAACAGAAGTTAATGCCTGGCATGATTGTGGGGCTGAACACAGAGCAGGGCGTTCGCGATGTACGCGTGATCAAACCGGGTAAATTTACCGTAGATGTTGATACCAACCATCCTTTGGCAGGCTTGTACCTGACATTTGCCATAAATATTGTTGATGTCAGGGAGGCGACCCCTGAAGAAATCAGTCATGGTCATGTACATGGGCCAGGTGGTCACCAGCATTGAATCCAGTATAAATCCGGCATCCCGTCTGCCTAAACTTCCTTTCATCTGAGAATGCTTTCTTGAAAGTATTTTTTCTGTAAGGTGGTAATGGGGTTCAATAATCGGGTTGGATCCTTACCACTTCTTCAAGGCGGGAGGTGTTTATGGTGGCACAAACAGGTGTTATCAAGCGCGTACTGGATACCGAAAAACGGATGGATGCTTTGCCCGGTGAAGTTGTAAAAAAACCTCATCAGGATCGATATGCTGATGAATGGTCCAAAATTGACCTTTCTTCTCCTGAGCAATCTGAGCAGGAGGCTTCTGATAAGTGGTATCTTGATGAGGGGGCTGTTGAAGTAGAGGAAATTGATCTCGGGCAGGTCGATTAACAAGCGGTTCTGCTCGCTTATTGGTGTCGCGTATTGTTCCTCGGCCGTGTATACGCCTTTTTTTGCGCTCAAGCGCTCTGCCTGTCTCCAGTAGATTGGAGCAAGCGACGAGTCTTTTTTTCAAGCGTATTCTCATATTCCCTGATGGCGGTTTCTTAATGGTGAGCCCTCGTGAAAGAGTACACCTGAGGGCCCGCTTTTCATAAATTGCCGAATGTTGGCATGATCCTTACCTTCAGGCCTCTGCAATACATCGATGCGGTAATAATCACCAAAGCAAGCCAGAGTTTGTTCCTGATCAAGCCGGTAATCCTGCGCGAAGGCAAAAATCTTGCAGGCGCCCTGATTTTCCCCTGCTGGATTATTGACAGTTCCGTTAATAAACGGTTTTGGCGTAAAGTGAAAACAGGTGTCAATTATTTCTATAACCTGAGTGAAGGAAACCGATTCCGGACTGGTTCTAATCAGTTGCAGCAGTTCATCAATCGCTTGTTTTTTGTTCATATCATGCCTGTTTTATTCAGAAAGTTTCCGGTTCAGTCAATCCAGAGGCGGTGTCCGTTTTGCTTCAACCAGGATTTTGAGGTTTTATAATCAGGGTGTATAGAGCCCAGCAGTTGCCAGAAAGCAGGCGAGTGATTCATCTGTAAAAGATGACATACTTCATGACAGACAAGGTAGTGAATAACCTCAAGGGGTGACAGCATGATAAGCCAGTTGAACTGGAGCTTTCCATCGGGGCTGCATGAACCCCACTTGGATTTTGTTTTACTGAAGCGAAATGATGCTATCTTGTCTGAAATGCCAAGTTGCTGTGCTTTCTGTTCAGCGAATGCGGGGATATAACGGCGGGCTTCCTGTTTAAGCCAGTTTTCAAAAGCCGGTTTTAGCTGTGATGGTTGATCGCCGGGCTTCAGTTTGAGAAAAAGCACATCGTTTTCAATACAGGATTCACTCAGCCCCTCGTGTGCTTGGAGTTTCAGCGTAGTGCCCATAAACGGAAAGTG
>JAGRJA010000061.1 GCA_020443005.1 Pseudomonadales bacterium | reverse complement strand
GCCTTTTTCACCGGCACTGCCGCCGAGGTACTGCCCATCCGCGAACTCGATGGCCGCAGGATTGGCAGTGGCAAGCGCGGGCCGGTCACAGAGAAACTGCAAAGCCATTACTTCGACATGGTCAAGGGTAACTGCAAGGAACACAGCGACTGGTTGACACCGGTAAAGTAACACCCCGTTTTCCTTCTAGCGAGCAGATGTGGCATGGCCAAAGGCAAGGCTGACAAGATACTCATCATTGGCCCCTCCTGGGTGGGTGACATGGTGATGGCACAAACCCTTTTCATGACCCTGAAACGCCACCGCCCGGACTGCGTTATCGATGTCCTGGCACCGGCCTGGAGCCAGCCCCTGCTTGACCGTATGCCGCAGGTACGAAAAGGCATCCCCATGCCGGTAGGCCATGGCGAACTCAAGTTGGGTATTCGCCGCAAACTGGCTGGCCACCTCAGGGAAGAGCAATACCGACAAGCGATTGTTTTGCCCAACTCATTCAAATCGGCACTGATCCCGTGGATGGCGAAAATTCCGCTGCGCACCGGCTGGCAGGGTGAGCTCCGCTACGGTCTGCTCAACGACAGGCGCACGCTGGACAAGGAACGCTATCCTTTAATGGTAGAACGCTTTATCGCGCTGGGCTTGCCCAAGGGCGAACCGATGCCGGCCCAACTGCCTCATCCGGCCCTGCAGACCACCCCCGCGAATGTCCTTTTTGTCAGGAAGCACTTCTCACTCAACGATGACCGGCCGGTACTGATTCTCTGCCCCGGAGCAGAGTTTGGTGAGGCCAAGCGATGGCCCGCCCCGCACTATGCCAGTATTGCTCGCCAACGCATCGAAGAAGGCTGGCAGGTCTGGCTGATGGGTTCGGAAAATGACCGCCAGGTAACCGCTCAGATAAAGTCGGCAACCGGCAACGAGCATGCAGCCTATTGTCACGATCTTGCAGGTAAAACAAGCCTCTCTGAAGCAATCGACCTCCTATCGCTTGGCGATGCCGTGGTCAGCAATGATTCCGGCCTGATGCATATCGCCGCCGCCCTCAACCGGCCGCTGGTTGCCATTTACGGCTCAACTTCTCCTGCATTCACACCACCGCTCAACGACCAGGCTCGTCTCATCACCAGCGACCTGAAATGCGCACCCTGTTTCAAGCGCACTTGTCGTTTCGGTCATAACCACTGCCTGGTGGAACAACAGCCTGGCAATGTTCTCGCCGAATTACATAAACTGACCCGACAATCGCTTGCCCAGCCATGAAAATCCTGATCATCAAAACCTCCTCAATGGGCGATGTCATTCATACGCTGCCGGCGCTGACCGATGCCAGTATCGCCATCCCTGGCATCCGTTTTGACTGGTTGGTGGAAGAGGCATTTGCCGAAATTCCGCAATGGCATCCGGCTGTAGACCGGACTATCCCGGTTGCCATTCGGCGCTGGCGCAAATCGATCCTGAAGACCATGGGCAGCCCGGAATGGCGAGGTTTTCGCAATGAACTGAAACGCACACACTACGACCTCGCAATTGATGCACAGGGTTTACTGAAAAGCGCCTTTCTGACCCGTTATGTAAAGTGCCCGATTTACGGCTACGATCGGCAGTCCGTCCGCGAACCGCTGGCTTCAGTCGCCTATAATGTGAGGCTACCGGTCAGCAAGCACTTACATGCTGTTGAGCGGATTCGTCATCTTTTCGCCGGTGCCCTGAATTACAACCTGCCAACATCGACCGGCGATTTTGGTCTGGGTCGAGACCGCTTTGCCCGCGAAACACCCACTGAACCTACTGTGGTTTTTCTGCATGGCACCACCCGCGCCGACAAGCACTGGCCTGAACCCTATTGGCTGTCACTGTGCAAACGCTTGGGAAGCCGGGGCGTCCAGGTACTGTTACCCTGGCATGGAGCCGATGAAAAAGCGCGCGCCGTTCGCATTGCCGCCAACAACCCGAATGCCCGGGTTTTGCCCAAATTACAGCTCAGCGGCATAGCCAATGTGCTCGCTGAAAGCAGCGGATTTGTGGCCGTGGATACCGGCCTTGGGCACCTTGCCAGCGCACTCGGGGTTCCCGGTGTCTCGCTTTATGGCCCAACATCTCCGGCTCTTGTCGGCACCTATGGTGACCACCAGAAACACCTCGAAGCCCGACTGTTTGATAGCAATCGGCAAGACAACTCGATAGTGCCCGCCATTATGCAAAGCCTGACACCCGGGCGAGTAGAAAGCGCCCTGCAAGATCTGGGCATAATTTCCTGAACGGCACTCAAGCAAGCCCTGGCAAACTGCAAGCTTCTACAATTCTTGCTATTGTTGCGGTGTTATTTTCCGTCCAACCGCAAACGAAGACACAGACGGCATGAAAATCGCTTTCGCCCTTTTTAAATATTTTCCCTTTGGTGGCTTGCAAAAAGACATGCTGGCGATTGCAGGCGCCTGTCAGGACAAGGGTCACGAGCTGACGATTTTCTGTAATGAGTGGCAGGGGGAAAAACCCGAAAACCTCTCTCTGCAAATACTGCCTGTCAAGGCCCGAAGTAATCACAAAAAAAACCACCTGTTCATTGAGGCTTTCTTGCAAGCACTTGAAAAGGGGGACTTTGATTGCGTTGTCGGCTTTAACAAAATGCCCGGGCTCGATTTTTATTACGCCGCCGACACCTGTTTCAAAACCAAACTGGAAAAGGAGCGCCCATGGTTCTACCGGCTTCTGCCGCGTTACCGCTTGTTTGTCGATCAGGAAGCCGCCGTTTTTGCCCCCTCCGCGAAAACGCATATTCTCGCCATTGCTGAACGCAGCATTGCCGAATATCAGGCCTGCTACGGCACACCGAGGGAGCGCTTCACCCTGTTGCCACCAGGCATCAGCCCCGACCGGAAAAAATCAGCCGACAGCATACAACGGCGCCGAAAGATGCGCGCGCTTCTGAAGCTTGCCGATAACGATTTTGCGCTTCTGTTTATCGGTTCCGGATTTCGCACCAAAGGGCTAGACCGAGCCCTGCTCGCAATGGCTGCATTACCCGAAGAAATTCGCCACCGAACCCAATTTTTTATTGTCGGCCAGGACAAAAAACCGGCCTTTGAAGCATTGGCAAAACAGGCAGGAATTTTATCCCGCGTACATTTCATGGGAGGTCGCAAGGATGTGCCGGACTTTCTTGTTGCTGCCGATCTGTTGGTTCACCCTGCCTATCGTGAAAATACCGGAACCGTACTACTGGAAGCAGCGATTGCCGGGCTGCCAGTAATCACAACCGCTGTTTGCGGATATGCGCACTACATCGAAGAATTCAATTGTGGTGTGGTGTTAAATGAGCCTTATGAACAACAGGCAATGGATAAGGCCCTGTTACAGGCATTACAGGGTAAACAGCGCAACACCTGGCAACAGAACGGCTTGCGCTTATCTGAGACTGCCGACATTTACTCACTTGCAAGCACCGCCGCAAACATCATTTGTCAAAACGCCGAACACCAACATGACTGAGCTTATGTTAAAAGAGCCATTTGCTTCCCTATGGAAAAACAGCGATGCCTTTGCTGAAGCGCGTCAAATTCAGGGCAAAATCTTCAGGGCAAAAGAAGGCAGAAAAACGCTTTCCTTCACGCTGCAAAACAGAAACTACTTCCTGAAATACCATGCCGGCGTCGGTTGGAAAGAAATCTTCAAAAATGTTTTGCAATTACGGCTTCCTGTTTTAGGTGCCAGCAACGAATACCACGCCGCACTTGAATTACACAAACTGGGTGTCGCTACTCTGACACCGGTAGCTTTCGGCAAAAAAGGTTTTAATCCGGCAAGGCAGCACTCCTTTCTTATTACAGAGGCGCTGGAAAACTGCAGCAGTCTTGAGGATATTTGCAAGCACTGGCCCTCTCAAAAACCCTCCTTTTTGTTAAAAAAAGCCGTGATTGAATCGGTTGCAAAAAGCGGCCGCATCATGCATAGCCATGGTATTAACCATCGTGATTACTACCTTTGTCATTTTTTACTGGAAAATGATGCGCCTGAAAAAATCCGCAAGGCTGAATCATTTCACTGCTATCTTATTGACCTGCACCGCGCCGGACAACACAAAAAACTACCCTTGCGCTGGCAGATAAAAGATTTATCTGGCCTGCTGTATTCAACCATGGATATCGGGCTTACCCGACGGGACTACTTTCGTTATATCAAAAACTATACCGGGCTTTCGCTGCGCGATACTTTTCGGTGCGACCGGAGACTATGGCTTGATGTTGTGAATAAAGCCTGCGAACTTTACCGTAAAGACTTCCGGAAAAATCCACCTCTGCAGTTTCTCGAGCTTCAAGCGCGCCTGCAAGAAACCGGAAAAAGGTTGACCGCAAATGGATAATAATGCGCTCAAGCTCACCCTTCAGGATCTGAATCTCGCCGGCCGGGAAATACCCGTTCCAGTCAATGTCTTTCTCGAAGACGGCTCCTATATCACCATTGAAAAAGTATTGCGCGTGCTCCCGGGGAAGCGTCTGGTCGCCAAAGCGCAATGGCACAAAAAGCCGGTTCTCGCAAAAATCTTTTTTCAGAAAGGCAAACCAGGTTCGGCCGCCAAAAAGGAAAACCGTGGCTATAACGCCATCAAAAAGGTCGGCATCGTCACGCCGGAACGACTCTCGGTTATTCGTGAAAAACAGGCACAGCTTTTTCTTTACGACTTTATCAGCGAAGGGGAAAGCCTTTACAACATGCTTGAAAAAACCACCTCGCCGGCTGAACACAGCAATCTTTTGAGAATGGTCGTGCTTGCAACTGTTTCGTTGCATGAAAATGGTCTGCTGCAGGAAGATCTGCACTTTGACAATTTTATGTATTGGCTGGGTGAGCTGTATGTAATTGATGTCGCATCAATCACCTCACCTGAAAATCATCAACCACTCAGCCAGAGCACTTCCATCGAAAATCTTGCGCTGCTCTGGGCACAACTCCCTCCATCCGAGCAATCCCTTGCCCAGGCCTACTTCACCCTCTATTGTGCAAAACGCAATTGGCTGGCCAACGAGAGCTTGCGCACACAGTTCGACTGCGCAATAACAACCGCCTGGGAAAAACGAAAAAACCATTATCTTCAAAAACAGTTCCGAGAATGTACCGAAAATATCAGGCTGAAAAACTTTGCAGAGGAAATCATTTTCAAAAGAAAATTCAAAAGCACCGGTTTTGAAGATTTATTGAAAAACCCTGACATGTTTCTGGCAAAGGGCGAAATGCTGAAAGACGGAAACTCGGCAACAGTCGTCAAGATTGACATCGACAATCAACCCTTTGTCATCAAACGCTACAATAACAAAAACTTTCTGAAAGCGTTTACCCGCTTGTTTAAAAAAAGCCGCGCAGAACGCTGCTGGTATTTCGCGCACCTGCTTGGTTTTATCGATCTTCAAACACCTGCACCTGTTGCCGTTATTGTCAATCGTTTTGGCCCCTTCAGGCTTAACAGCTATTTCATCAGCGAGTACCATGAAGGCTCAACACTGCAGAAGGTCTGGTCAAAAAACGAGCCCAACCTGGATATCGTTGAAAGTATCGTTACTATTTTCATGCAACTGAAAGCTAACCGAATCGTTCACGGCGATTGCAAAAGTACAAACTTTCTGGTCAAGGGAGGTGATGTTTGCCTGATCGATCTCGACAGTATGCAGGACAAACAAGACACCGGCTTCAAAAATGATATACAACGCTTCCTCAAAGACTGGCAGCAAAAACCCGAACTGCTTGCCTATCTGAAAAAACAGCTCAAGGTGGAATAACCCTGAATCTGTCGACCCTCAAACCGGGCCGCTGCACTGCAAGTTCAAGAAAAAAAGATCAAAACCCTGATTAACAACAAAGGCAACACTCAAACCCCGCCCTTATCAAATTCAGGCATGTTCAAGCAAATTTCCGCAAACCCTATCTGCATCCTTGATGCTATCGTATAATTTGCAGCCAAACATTACAGGGCCGGATTGTGATTCCGTACATTGATCTGAAACGCGTTAATGCGCAGCATCGCGCCGAACTACTCGCCGCTGTCGAACGGGTAATCGATTCGGGTTGGTATATCACCGGCCAGGAACTGGCGGGTTTTGAAACCGCTTTTGCAGACTATTGTGGCGTTCAACACTGCAGTGGAGTCGCCAATGGCTACGATGCCTTACGCCTGATTCTTCGGGCCTACATCGAACTCGGCGTCATCGCACCTGGCGATGAGGTGCTTGTTCCTGCCAACACCTACATCGCCAGCATTCTGGCAATAACCGAGAACGCGCTTACGCCGGTTCTGGTTGAGCCGGATGAAAACACCTTCAACATCAATGTACATCAACTTGAACCTTATATAACACCCCGAACCAAAGCCGTTATGGTTGTACACCTCTACGGGCGCGCTGTTGATATGGCTCCCGTCCGGGCGCTCGCCAAAAAGCACGGACTGAAAGTTATCGAGGACTGCGCCCAGGCACACGGCGCTATTTATCGGGGCAGCAAGGTAGGCTCACTGGGCGATGCCGCCGGCTTCAGTTTCTTCCCCAGCAAAAACATGGGCGCACTTGGCGATGCCGGCGCCGTCACCACCAACGACACAGCACTTGACCACTGTATTCGTTGCTTGCGCAACTATGGTTCTGAAGAGAAGTATGTGAATAAAAAACTGGGGCTGAACAGTCGCCTGGATGAATTACAGGCCGCCATTCTCAAGGTAAAACTCAAGTATATTGATGCAGAAAACCATCGTCGCCGTGAGATTGGCCGATCCTACCTCGACGGTATTAGCAATCCACTCATTACCCATACATCTTCCGACACCAGCGAAAGCAATGTCTTTCACTGTTTTGTTGTTCGCACTGATCATCGTGAAGCCTTGATTGAACATTTACAAAAACACCAGATTGGCACCATGGTGCACTACCCGATCCCCCCTCATCAGCAAGCCTGTTATTCACACATTCTTGAAGGTCGTTACCCCATTACCGAAGCCATTCATCAAACTGTGTTAAGCCTGCCAATGGACCCGTATATGTCTGAGGAGGATATTGTAGCGGTTATCAATTCTACAAATGTTTTTTGTATCCGAAGAAACCTGTAACTCCCGTGTATACTTGCAACTACTATCAAAAATTCTGTTTTAAGGGAGAATATTAATGGGTTCGATTGACTGGAGTGAACTCTTCAAACACCGACAATCAATCTCAAAAAGATATCCAACCATCTGGACACTTCCAATCAGGCCACGATACAGCAATGTTCTTCTAAGTACGAATATTTCGCCCGTTACCATGCTTGAAGTCGGCGCTGGTGACAGGAGCCTTAAAGAAAAAATCAACAAACGCTGGAATAATTGCAAATACTTCAGCTTTGACATTGACAAAAACCGTGATCATGATTTCTATTCTCTTGAATCAGTTCAAGGTGAATATGACTTGGTTTGCATGTTTGAAATGATCGAACATATCACTCCGGATATTGCTCTTGAGGTTCTCCAAAAGTGTTTCTCGGTAATGAAGCCCGGTGCATCACTGATGATAACAACACCAAATACATTTTATCCCCCAGCATACCTCAGGGATGCAACACATATTACGCCTTGGTGCTATGATGAACTTGGCGGAATTGTTAGACTGGCTGGGTTTGAAATAAATCAGATTTTTCGTTTGTATAAAGAATCAATACTAAAACAACTCTTTCGCCGATATATTGGCTACCCCTTGTTCAGGCTAGTACAAATTGACTATGCAAAACAAATTATGCTGGTAGCCAGTAAACCGTTAAGCTAAATGGCCACAAAGACCATCCTGTTTTTATCGAAAGGCGAAGACTCTGCCTCTACGCGTTATCGCGCCCTCAATTATTACCCCTCACTGGCGCAGGCTGGCTGGGCAACACAGCATATGAGCTTTCATAGGGGGCTCACTGGCAAGCTGGCAATTCTCAAGGCAGCAAAAAAAGCCGATGTGGTTGTGTTATTACGCCATGGGCTTTCGTTTCCTTTTTTACAGTTGTTACGCAAAGCTAGCAAAATGCTGGTTTTTGATTTTGATGACGCAGTATTTACAAAGTCCAGTGGCAAGCCTTCTTCTGTTCGCGCCAAGCGTTTTGATAAAACCGTTGCGTTATGTGACCAAATTTGGGCTGGAAATCGCTATCTTGCACATCGAGCCAAACATGTTAATCAGAATGTCTTTGTCTTACCAACTGCTGTAGATATGTCGCGCTATGAGTCAGTTGTAGCAAATAAACCAACTGAGTTTGTCGACCTTGTATGGATTGGCAGTCGCTCAACCAGCAAATACCTGAAAGAAATTTTACCGATCCTTGAACTGGCGGCTCAAAAAGATTCATGTTTACGCCTTAAAATCATTGCCGATTTTTCTCTCGAATCTCAATATCTGACTATCATCCCTGTTAATTGGCGCGAAGAATCGGAAGTGCAAGAGCTTAAACAGGCTCATATCGGCATTGCCCCCATGCCTGATACACCCTGGACGCGAGGAAAATGCGCCTTGAAAGTTCTTCAGTATATGGCGGCGAGCCTACCGGTTATCTCTTCTAATTGCGGCGCAAATGCAGAGGTTATTGTTCATCGAAAGACCGGTTTACTTGTAAACACAGAAAACGAATGGCTTGAAGCAATACTCGAGCTTTCAAAAAACAGCAGGCTTAGACATGAAATGGGAAAAAATGCTCTTCAATCATGTAGTCAATCTTATTCTCTGGACAAATGCTCCGAAAAAATACTCGAGCTACTTGAAAAGAAAAACTCTGTGCCATCATCCTGAAAAAGTTCGCAAAACAGTCTGGTGGTAATCTTGTCGCAACTATAAAATACACTTTGACTTATTGGAATTCTTTATCATGCCACTGAAATACAAACTTTTACGAATACTGGGTAACTTCATTTCCGCGTTTTTCCGCAACAAACAGACCCGTCAAAAAATCAGGGGCTATTTTGGGGGTAACGCCTGGAAGGAAATAAAGCGCAGTGCGCGTTTAAGCAAATGCGGAAACTTCTCCATTAAAAATGTTAACGGGCAAAAAATTGCGGAAAGTGATGAGGTGAATCTCGGCTTCATCTTCGATGGGGACTCAATACTTATTGCAGAAGAAATTTTTCGTGACCACGAATACAGTTTTGACATTAACGCTGATTGCGTTGTCATCGATATCGGGATGAATATCGGTTACGCATCACTCTACTTTGCAATGATGCCTGCGGTGCTAAAAGTATATGGCTTCGAGCCATTCAAACCAACCTATAAGCAGGCAATATTCAATTTCTCACTTAATAATTCGCTTAGTGAAAAGATTGAAGCTTTCAACTTTGGGCTCGGTGATCAAGAAAAGACTTTGGATTTAGATTATTATTCTAAATCTCCCGGTCAAATGAGCACCGTAAAATCCACTTTTGATATTCATCCAAACAGGAAAGGTGAAACTATATTGGAAACTGCGGAAATAAAAGATGCCTCTTCTCAAATTTCTGAAATTATTTCCAGACACGCTAACTCCAAGATCGTTCTAAAATGTGATACTGAAGGTTCAGAAAAAGAAATTTTCGAAAATTTGCATAAAAACGGCATCCTGGATCGTATAGACTGTATTATGCTCGAGTACCATTTTTCATATGACAAACCTGTAATCGAGATCTTGAAAAAAAATGGATTTAATTATTTTAATCAACATATCATAACCTTGGATACAGGAGACTTCGGGATGATTCGAGCCATGAAGTCATGTAATTAATATGTCTCGTAAAACCATAAAAACAAAGAATATTTATGGCCAAACAATTGTTGTTTTCATGGAGGAATATGTTGGCGAAAAAATTATTCAGGATGGTATCTATGAAAAACTTTTACTTGAGTTTGTTGAAAAACTTATTTCCAAAACCAAGGATCCAGTCATATTTGATATCGGCGCCAATATTGGAAACCACTCACTTTCATTTGCCCGCTATGCCAAACAGGTTTGCTCTTTTGAACCCGTACCTGAAATCTTTGCTGTGCTTGAAAAAAACATGCAACAAAACAATCTCACGAATGTTTGGTGCGTTAATACAGCCCTGTCTTCTGAAGAAGGAGAAGAAGAAATTTTTGTTTTCGAAGACAATATGGGAGCAACCAGCTTTGATAAACATGATGAAAATGTCACCGCTGTCACCGTAAGAAAGCAAATTGGGGATAAGTGGGTTTCAGAAAATAATATTAGCCAGTTGGACTTTATTAAAATTGATACTGAGGGGCACGAAGCCTATGTGCTTAAAGGACTCAAGCATACGATTCAGCGTTTCCAGCCTTGTGTGGTTGTAGAATGGAATGACCCACTTACCATCAAGCGCTTCAGAGATGAGAATATTATCGAAAACATTTTCTCCGGTTATAAAATTTATGTTTTAGGAAATAATTTTGACAAGGCCTACTGGAAAGGAAAACCTTTAGCGAAAATAATGCGCCGATTTGTGCGTCTATTTGTTCCCAAACAAGCTCGATTATATAAATTTGATCAGGAAAAAATTTATAAAAATATTATTTTTATACCGGAAAAAAAATTGCACCTTCTGCCTCGTTAAATCTCATCCATCAAAAATTACACCCTCAAAAAGCTAATGTAGTATTTTGTTAAAAAGTCATAAGCCGCTATAAAACGATTTTTGAATTTATCACGCTTTTTATTGCTAACAAATAAGCCTGCCAATAGAAATACAATAAAGTAGAACAACAGGTCATAAATTTGTAGGGTCAGCACACCGAATTTGAACAGACCTGACAAAATACTACCCTTAAACCCTTTAGTGTATTTTTTGAGATAGCTAACCAGACTTTGCAAAATCATAAACTGCTTCTTAGCTGGAATTTGACTGGATGAGCGGCCACCAATATGCACCAACTCTGCTCCAGGATAGTAAACATTTCTTTGGCCATTTAGATGTATGCGGTAACAGAGGTCCACCTCTTCGTAGTACATAAAAAACCGTTCATCAAAGCCACCGAAAAAATCAAAGGTTTTCTTTTTAATGAGTAGTGCCGCGCCGATCAACTGTTCAACATCACCTTGCTGCTCATAATTAAAGTCCCGCCAACGCCAGTGATTGAGGTCTGATTTGAAGATGCCAAAATGTTTAAGTATTGAATAGCGGCAAAATGCCGCTTTCCAGGTTTGAAAATGTCTAACCGAGCGCTGTACGCTGCCATTTTCATTCATCACTTTAGGCCCGCACATAGCAATGTCTGGATGGCTATCCATAAAATCAATCAGTTTATTGATGGTTCCTTCCAAAAACAGGGTATCGGGGTTGAGAATGAAGAGATACTCCCCTTCAGCTATTTTGGCGCCCTGATTATTGGCGCGACCAAAGCCGTGGTTTTCCTGATTAGCAATAATTTTGATTTCCGGGTGGTGCTGTTGCAGGAGTTCCACGGTCCCATCAGCGCTGTGATTATCCACCACGATAATTTCAAAAGTGTATTTTGATGGGTATTTTTTTATCGAGTTGATGCAGTCGTTTACATGGTCTTTGACATTCCACGAAACAATAATAATGGAGAGCTTCATCGGATATTCTGGCTTTTCCTGGCAACTGCAATAAAATGCTTGTATCTGGCATCCCACAAGCTGTTTAAAGAAAGCGCATTCAAAATTCGATAGCCATTACTGCGAGTTTCATGAATGCCGTGCAGGCTCACATCATCAAAACCCAGCCTTTTAAACATATTACCGATGCTGCTGTGAGTGAAAAAGCGGATATGGGTAATATCCATCAAACCCTGATCCTTGTATTCCCATTGACCTTTAAATACATAATTTTTTAATGCCCGGTAATAACGAATATTGGGTATTGATGAGATTAACACTCCGTTGTCGGAAAGTTTTTGATTACAGGCGCTCAACAAAGAATAGGGGTCTATGAGATGTTCGAGGATATCGAGAAAAAAAATGGCATCAAATTTATTATCTGGCAGTTCAGACAATGCTTCTATAGCATCCTTGTTAAGAACTTTGTCGATTTTCGCGGCGGCAGTTTTTGCCGCTTCCGGGTGTAATTCAACTGCCCAAGACTCTGTATCAAACCGTTTTTTAACCAGTGCTGAGAAGTCGCCCAAACCACAACCAAACTCAAGAGTTGTTTCGGTTCCTTCGGGTACAAATGGCAAAATTTCAGCTCGGTCGCTGCCATAATATTCATTTGCTTTTTCAAATAGTGCTTGATAATGATTTTTATCCATCATAACGGTTTCTCAAGAAAAACTTCCCCATGGTGCTTCATATTGTCCTCGCTCAAACACCTCACACATGTATTTGGCAATTTGCACAGAATTATAAGTGTCATGACAATACTGCATACCCTCATTTGCAATTTTCATTCTTGCATCTTCATGCAAGAGGTACCATTTTGTTAAATCCAAACACTCTTCATCCGAATCAAAATAACACACATGTTTTTTATCCTGCATGAGTAACTCTGTATCTGGCACACGCTTGGCCAAGACCATTGTTCCACAGGCGCTATAATGAGTGAATCGATCAGAGTGGTAGAGGGGCACAGTATTTATAGCATTAATTGATAAACCTATTTTTGACCCACTTATTGCATGCAGATAATCAAGCCCACCAATCTGCGGGAATTCAAGACAGCCGTATATCTTACAACCTTCTTGGAGCGAAAATATTCTCAGTAAATTTTGGCGGCTTGTTTCCCCTGCATCAATTCCTGCCTGATGCTGAATTTTTCCTGTCCATAAAAGGTTGCTTTGCCATCTGGCATCTACTTGATATCGATGATCATTATCCGGATCAATAAGGTTTGGCATAAACAAGCATTTTTTTGCGCCAGCCTGTTTATATTGCTCTATAAATGAGCCATTGTTTGTTGCAAAAAGAATATCCAACGCTGAACCAAGCTCTATACGCCCATCGTTATTTTCAGGCCAAGGATCACCATCCCAACCAAATAATATCGCTGTTGGAACTTTATCTCTTATTTTTTGAATTGTTCCTTTATCCAGGCCTCTTGCAAAACCGATGAATATAAAATCCGGGTTATATTGTTTTGCATATTCGACAACAACTTCATCAGTTTTTTCTTTATAAAAACGATGGTTTATTTTTCTACTTTTGAACGGGCTTATCTGGGACATAGTGCCTGTATAACTGATCTGACGAACATCATGCCCCAGACGCATAAAACCTTTTGACAATTTTGGCACTTGATCGATATAGATTTGTTTGGCCTTAAAGCCTGCTTCATAAAGCATTAATATCTTACATGGTGTTTTCATAAACACTGATTCACAATATTTTTTCTACAATTTGAGCCTTGTAAACAGGGTCTTCAATAAACGATACTTGCCTTCCCTCTTTACTGCCATCAACATATTTATTCTCAATGGGTTTACCTTCAGTATCTTTCCTGAGGAACCACTCATATTCAATATCCAGATGGCCGATATCTATCGCCTGAAACCCTTTACAATGCAGATCATAACTTAATGCAGTTGCCGTAGGCCCTAATGCCAGTAGTATCAGATTTTCTCGACTACAACTATCACAAAAATCTAATATTTCATTGTATTTTTCAAATGCGTTTTCTGGTGGACACAGAACTCTTGATACTGATTTTGCCCCATTTAAAAAGTCATTAAACAAACCAAAACGGGTTCCTACTCCCTCACAAATAATCACATCCCTATCCAGCCAAATATTTTTTATTTTTGAGAAATACCTAGAGCATCTATCCTCATGTTTATCATTCTTCTTATAAGGCATGTAAACTCTCGTAAAAAATGCACTGTAATATTTTCTCTCCATGCTTATTTCTTTATATATTTTTAACCTCTTTTTTACTAGCCATTTCCTCCAAAATTCAGCCACCTCTTCCGTATAACAATCAAGATCCCCAAACACATCAGGAAGAGCTATCAACAAGTTTTCATTATTAGAAGCTAGCACCAGCTTAAGTTTTTTTGCTAATCTAGCATCACTTTCCTGAAAATGAATACTTCCACCGTTCATCAAAGTGAATTCCCCATCACCAAATCTGCATAAAGAGCTTTTATTCTCCAGTAAATAATCCAGGGTTTCTTCAGCTTTTGAGATACGAGGGATTTCTAAAAATTGGTCATTTTTAAGGAATTTTGAGTACAGCTCGTAGGGCTGATTGTTTAGCAGGCGTTCCAGTCTTTCAATTTCGTTAATAGAACGATTTTCCTGAAAAAACCTTTTTTTAAATCTATCCAGCTCCTTTGCAATAATAATGGAAAGTGATTTCATCCGCTGCCAAACAGCCCCTAATATATCTACAACGATCACATCATTGGCAATAAACCAAAGAGCATTCGAAAACTAATTGATGAGAAAACAATTGATACATAATACTATATATTTATGCTTTTCTATTATTTGTCATATTTATTATGAAAAGATTTTTTTCCAAGCGGGTTCTCGTTACCGGCGGGCTGGGTTTTATCGGCAGCAACCTGGCGATCAAACTGGTCGAGCTCGGCGCCAGCGTAACGGTGGTGGATTGCCTGGTCGAACACCATGGCGGCAACCTGTTCAATGTCGAGCCGGTTAAAGGCGATCTCGACATCAACTTCACCGACATGCGCGATGCAGCCGCATTTGCGCCGCTGGTCAAAAACCGCGATTACATCTTTCATCTGGCCGGACAGGTTTCCCACGGTGACAGCATGCGCGACCCGCAGCTCGATCTGGGCGTCAACTGTATTTCCACCATGAATCTGGTTGAAGCCTGCCGTGAACTCAACCCCGGTGCGAAACTGATCTACACATCCACCCGACAGGTTTATGGTGTGCCAAAAAACCTGCCGGTCGACGAGCAGCACCCGGTGATGCCGATTGATGTCAACGGTATCAACAAGCTCGCCGCCGAGTACTACCACTACCTTTACCATCGCACCTACGACCTGCCCTCTACCATTCTGCGGCTCACCAATACCTACGGCCCTCGCCAGCAGATTCGCAACGACCGTCAGGGCTTTGCCGGCATTTTCATTCGCAAGGCGCTGAAGCAGGAAGGCATACAGATTTTTGGCGATGGCAAACAGCGCCGTGATTTCAATCATGTCGATGATGTGGTGGATGCACTGCTGCGTGCTGCCAGCACACCGGCCTGCTTTGGCGAAATCTACAACCTCGGCAACCAGCCGCATTCACTACTCGATTTTGTCGATTGCCTGCGCGCGCTGACCGATGTGGCGTTTGAGGCGATTCCGTTTCCGCACAGCAAGAAAATCATCGACATTGGTGATTATTACGGCAGCTATGACAAGTTCAGGCAGGCCACCGGCTGGCAACCGGCCATCGATTTGCAGCAGGGGCTGGAAAATACGCTGGATTATTACCGACAGTTTCCACAGCACTACTGGACCTGAGCCAAAAACCATGACACCCCGCAAGCCCCTGATCATCGTTGCGATTGTTTCCATGATCATGACAACCCTGCTGTATGTGGTCGGTATGTTTGTGATCGCGGATTTTCTGCCACCACCCTCGCCCGGTCTTTCTGAAGCCGAGGTTGTGCATTTCTATCACGAAAACCATACATCGATTATTACCGGCCTGACCATGGCCTTTGTCGGCACCGGCTTCATGCTGCCCCTGTGTATTGTCGGCTCTGTTTTTCTGGCTGAAGTCGAAGAAGGCTTTCCGTTCTTTGCTGTAATGCAGGGTCTGTGTGCTGTTATCACTGTCATTTTTACCGCCCTGCCAAATTTTGTCTGGATGGCTGCGGCCCTCAGGGTAGAGCGCTCGCCGGAACTGATCAGCACCCTGCACGACCTCGGCTGGATTATGTGGGCGACACCCTCGTGGGGATTCTCTTTTCAGTTGATCTGTGCCGGCATCTGCGGCCTGAAAGACAAGCGGGAAACGCCATTTATCCCTCGCTGGATGAGTTATCTGGCGCTCTGGGTTGCCATCGGGGTAATGCCAACACCACTGGTGCCGTTCTATACCGAAGCCGGCCCCTTTGCCTGGAATGGCCTGTTCACTTTCTGGATTGCCTTTTTCAGCCCGATCGTCTGGATTATCCTGCTGGTTTTTCTGGTGGCTGACCGTATCCGTCAAAAACCCGAACTGTTGTTAACCGGGCGCTGAAATGGATCCCTCCGTAACCACGCCAGGACACACCACGCATCGATCGCCGACCGAAACCGGCATCTGGGTTTTTATCCTTGCCGACCTCAGTATTTTTGCACTCTACTTCGTGGTTTTTGCCTTTGAAAAAAGCCGCATGCCCGAACTGTTTATCGCCGGGCAACAAACCCTGAACCAGACATTCGGTGGCATCAATACCCTGCTGCTGCTCACCAGCTCCTATTTCATGGCCAGAGCTGTTCAGTTTGCACGGATCGGCGCCCTACAGCCTTTTCAACAGGCGCTTGGCCGAACCATGCTTTGCGGGACGGGATTTCTCGTGATCAAGACGATTGAGTATTCCGATAAATTTTCTGGGGGCTATCATATTGCCACCGATGCCTTTTTCAGGAACTACTTTGCCTTTACCGGCTTTCATATGCTGCATGTGATACTTGGAATGTCCCTGCTTTTATACCTGCGACTTTTTATTCGCTCGTCACAAGGTTTTCAACAAAACCTGCACAACATCGAAGGGGTTGGCTTGTACTGGCATATGGTTGACTTGTTGTGGGTGATTCTGTTCACGCTGATTTACCGGGTGCCCTGAAATGATCAAATTGCTGCGTGAAGACAAACTACTCACTGTGCTGCTGGTACTTCTTGTATTGACTGCAATCGGCTGGATCGCAGGCACTGGCCAGTACGAATCGGTTAACCCGGAAACCATCCTCAACGGCAGTGAAAAAAGCCTCGGCATTTTCTTGCTGCTGCTCGCCTTTCTCAAGGCACGCCTGATCATCGTACACTTTATGGAGTCACAACGCGCCACGCCAGTCATCCGCTGGCTGTTCGAACTCTGGGTGATTACAAGCTGTATCTCTACAATAGGCTTGCTGTATTTCTTTTAGGCACACTTTTCCCTTCCGGCCACTGGGCTAAAAACGTCTATAAAAAAAGAGGAACACCCCGAACG
>JAGRJA010000060.1 GCA_020443005.1 Pseudomonadales bacterium | reverse complement strand
TTCAGCTTTTTCTTCTACACCTGCCTCAACCTGATCCCCAAAATGAACCTTGCCGTTCTCGTCCACCCATTTATAAACCTTGGCATTTGCAGAGGCGCCCCCCAGCAAAACGGCGACTATCAACACCAGGGCAAAGCATCTAATCACTTCCAAGCGACGGAACCCGGTAATCATGCAAAATATCTCCCTCGGTATGTTTGGCCAATTCATGGTTGATCACCATCTGATAACCTTCGTCATCCGAAAAAACCATATAGCCGTTTTCGGTACTCTGAATCAGCTCCAGAAAATGATCAAAATCACGGATCTTGACACCATTGACAGTGTCAACTATCCAGTTTCTCCAGTCATGATAACCAACATTAACCTGGCTCGCTAACACCTTGAGCGCAACGATGACTTCTTTGCGATCATCTGTCGCAAATTCCTCCCGAACGGCAAGAAACCCGAGGGGCGCGTTATTACGCCAATCACTTCCCCACCGCTGGATCAGGTTCATCGTCAAAGGCACAAACACCACTCCGCCATAGATCACATACCTCGGCAATTGGTCAAATTGTTCACGCGGCACAAGCGTATACTCAGGCCTGTCCACATCGGCAATCACATCCAGCTGCAGCCGCCTCCCCTGACGCAGTAAATCAAGCCGGATCAGCTCTCCCGGATGGTGCAAATCAATAAAATACTTGTATGAGGTTCGCTCGCCCTTGCGAAACTCAACGGTTTTATCATTGGCAATGACATGACCATCAATCGCCAAAAGAATATCGCCTGGGTGAATAACACCCCCGACAGTGGAGCCTTCTACAACCCGGACAACCAACGCTCCGCTTTGATCATCCGTCATACCATAGCGAGCCCGCAACGAAGGGCTTTCCATATCCTGCGTTCGTAAAGCAAGAATCGGAAAGCCCCGGGCAATCGCTGATCTGGCATTTTCCAGAAAATGCTCAACAACATTTACGGGAACCATATAACCGAGATTTTCTGCCCGGCCATTACTGTTTGCCTGCATGACAACACCCACCAGCCGTCCTTTCACCATAACAGCCCCACCGCTATTGCCAGGGTTGATCGCAGCATCAATTTGACCAGCAAAAAAATACTCGCCGGAATGGGCGTAGAACTGATGCTCAAGCCGGGACAGTATCCCCCTTGTGATACTCAGCGCCTGCCCGCCGAAGGGATAGCCGTAAACAGAAACCTCTTCAAGCGTTTCCGGCAGCTTGCCCAGACGAATCGGCTTGATATTTTCAAAAAAAAGCTCATCTTCCACCGTTAGCAGTGCCAGATCGACTTCGTGCGAAATATAACTGACAAAGGCGCGAAACTTCCGCGGATCACCATTTTTCTGGACTTGTATATAACGGGCATCCGCCACAACATGCGCGTTGGTAATGATCTGCTTTCCGGAAAGCACGCTACCGGAGCCACTGCCCTGAGCCGTATTGAGAAACGACCAGGGTGTAAAATAATCCGGCGGTGTCGATGAAACATAGATCTTCACCACCGCGTCCCTAACAGCAGAATTCGTATCGGCCGAATACGCGGGTGTTACCGATATCAGACAAAAAATGAGAAGCATCACCCTCAGGCAAAATCTGCTCCCACTCTCCTGAAAAACACTGAAATACCTGTTCATTTGCTATTGTTCCTGGTCGTGCTGGCGCAAGAAACGATGAATTTGTCGCCTGCTTTTTTTATCGGGACGATTCTCTGAAATGATCCGGGAAATTCCGGATAATTTTCGCTCATTTGCCTGTCTTTCTCTGGCTTCCAGACTTTCCCTTGTTTCCTGGTAGAGGGTTGCAGCGATCGTCGCGCTTCCTCTTTTTGCAGACAGCCCTGTCACCACAACGGTCTTTTCTTCCCAACCCTGTCGAATCTGAATAATCATGCCAATACGCATA
>JAGRJA010000059.1 GCA_020443005.1 Pseudomonadales bacterium | reverse complement strand
GTGGGTTGCAGGCGGTGCTTTTTGGCTGGCTGGATCGGGTGGCTGCTTGATATTTGGGTGGAATATGGTTTTTTTGTGTTTGTGATAGTGTTTGCCTTGAATGTTTTTGTATTAAGGTTTGTTTTGGAGCCACCGCGTATTTGATGCAACCGATCCGCAACTGTTGTGGGTCATTTACCCTATCCAGGAGCCAAACCTGTGTCTCAAAAATTCCCTGAACTTCTTCCAGAACATATTCACTTTATTCAGGCGCAGCAGATGTTTTTTACCGGCACTGCCGGTACTGAAGGCAAGGTCAATGTCTCCCCCAAAGGCATCGATAGCCTGCGCGTAATGAATGCCGGGCGTGTACTCTGGTTGAACCTGACAGGCAGTGGCAATGAAACCGCTGCCCATGTACTCGAAAATGCTCGCATGACCCTGATGTTCTGCTCCTTTGACACACAGCCTTTGATACTGCGTTTGTATGGCAAGGCAAGGGTGGTTCATCCCATAGATAGTGGTTGGAAGGAGCTCAGTAGTCACTTTCCAGCCCACCCCGGCGCACGACAGATCTTTGACCTGGCGATTGACCTTGTCCAGACTTCCTGTGGTTTTGCGGTACCACGGTATGAATTCATTGGCCAGCGTGACACTTTACTCAAATGGGCAGAAGGTCGAGGAGAGGAGGGCATCCGTCAGTATTGGCAGGATCACAATCGCTTGAGTCTGGATGGGAAAAAGACGGGTATTGAAGGTGATGGGGAGTTTACAGGTTAAGCCAGCCGTTTTCAGACCTCAACCCGCTCCAGCCCGTATCGTTCAAAAATATCCAGATAGCCTTCCTCAAATTCTGTCACCAGCGTGATGTAGGCCTCCATACCCAGATCCTCCCGGGTTTTGCCTTGCTGCTCCAGCGCGTTATTGACATCGCGTTGAGCCAGGCGGTGCGCCAGTTCATCCCAGAAGGTTTCCTCGTTGTAATTATCGACATGTTCAAAAACCCCTGAGGTATCTTCATAGAGTCGGGTAGGCCAAAACTCATCCAGTTCTTCGCTGTGCTCAATAAAGGGGTCGCAATCGAATTTTGCCGCATGGCTGTAGAGTTTCTGGATCAGTGCGTCATAGGCAGCTTTGTCCGGATCATCCTCGTTATCGTGGGCGCTTAGCATCCATTGGCCGAGATAGAGAATATCCAGTAAACGACGGTATTCCTGTTTGCTGAGTTCAATGTTCATGGTGGGTATCCGGAAAGAGATTTGAGGCATGCTGACACAGCGCAGCGTTAATTACACGCCCGGTTTGGCTTGCTTATGTCCGCCGCCGCGATCAACTGCATGTTGGTTGCAGTCTGGACAGTAAGAAAAAGCCGTATTGAGCCGGGAAAAACGGATAGGTTTTTTATCCAAGGGCGGTGTCCAGCGTCATCATCAATGCAAACCCGACCATCAATCCGAGGGTGGCTGCTGTTTGATGTCCATTGCGGTGGGTTTCCGGAATCACCTCATGGGACACAACGAAAATCATGGCTCCAGCGGAAAGCCCTAGGCCGATTGGATAGGCTAGAGGCACACCGCTGGATAACGTAACCCCCAACAAGGCACCTACTGATTCCAGTAGACCGGTTCCGATAGCGATCAATACGGCAGTGGTGCGGTGAAATCCGGCAGCGATCAATGCCAGTGCTACGGCCAATCCTTCCGGGATGTCCTGTAGGGCAATGGCTGTGGTGAAAGGAATGCCTACATTCAGATCTTCCTGAGCGAAACTCACGCCAATGGCCATACCTTCAGGCAGGTTGTGCAATGCAATTGCAAAAACAAACAGTAATACACGGTCACAATTCTCATGTCCTGGTCCACACGGTCCGGTTTTATCATGCTCATGCGGGGTGAATTGGTCCAATCCGAGCATCAGTAACACGCCTAAAGCCATGCCAAATACAACCACCAGGGCACCCATGATGGGTGTATGCATCAGGGCGGTACTGGCTTCGATACCGGGGAGAATCAGTGAAAAGGAACTGGCTGCCAGCATCATGCCGGCGGCAAAACCCAGCATGCTATCTTCTATTCGGGTGGAAATGCCTTTAAATGCCAGAGCTGGCAGGGCGCCCAGACTGGTTGCGGCAAATGCGGCAAGACCTCCCATCAATGCCCATCGCAGGGAGATATTCGCTTCCTCGGTTATGGCTAGCCACAGACCCTGTAACAGTAAACCTGCCAGTGCGAGCAAGGCGAGTGTTAATCCAATCGCGGTAAAGGGGAATTTTTTTGCATGCTCATACAAAGCACTTCGCCAACTGGAGATCAATAAGGTATCTGATGGCACGGTTAAATCCTTTCTATGGTGTTGTCTGCCGGGGGACAGGGGGGGTGCTATAGGTTGTCAGTCAATATATAGCCTTTCAGGGCTTGGTCCAAGCTGGCATCGTTTCGGTGAAGTGTTTTTAACAACCTGGTTGTAGGTACATTGTAAAATCAGGCAGCGCCTTGCTTATTTCCACTTTGTTGTTAGTATGAACAAATGAATGAAATGTCCCACCTACACCACCCTTGCCTTGCTGGAAGTGCCCGGTTCACTCTCGTTATCGCCTTTCTCACTCAGGGGCGATTGAGTACAGCTCGTCCTTAATCGCCCTATCACTTTTCTGAAATCCTGAAGCCAACGCCTTGTAAAACATCCAGCGTCTTGATGTTTTATTGCTGATGCGTTGGATTGGGTTTTTATCCAATTGTTATCGGTGAATTGCCTTTCAGTAAGGCAAAAGGTGGATGTTGTGTCTGAATTAACGTTGAAAGATGAGTTTTGGAACCAAGTGTATTTTCTGGCTTTACAGGTCGGAGACCTGGCGCAGATGGATCAACCGGATTTCATGGCGGTTATTGCCGGAATGGAAAATATTGATCTGGGGTTTGCGAAGTGCTTCGACCCCGTTGATGCCTATCCCGAGTATGCGGCATGGGTGTTGTGCCACAATCTGCAAAAATTATTACATGATCAATCATGCCCAGGTGTTCGCCGATGATTTGTCAGCAGATTGTCAATGAAACCGGGTGTAGCAGGAGGAAAAAATATGTTGCCAAAACCTGAAATTATCGTATCCAGTGAGGATTACAATCAACTGTATGCATTGCTGGATACCTTGCCTGACAGTAAAACAACAGATTTGCTGGTCGATGAACTGGAGCGGGCGAAAGTTGTCAGTGCTGAACAGCTCCCGGAGAATGTGGTTTCGATGTATTCGCAGGTCACATTCACGGTCTTGTCGACCGGTAAAACGTTTACCTGCCGGTTGGTTTATCCGCATCAGGCGCATGAACGGGATGCGTTATCGATTCTGAAACCTGTTGGCAGTGCTATTCTTGGGCTGTCTATCGGGGATGTCATTGAGTGGCCGCTGGAAAATAACAGACAGACGCTTGTGCGCATTGACAGGGTTGTTGCTTGTTGAAGAGCCTGATTGCCGTGTGGGTAGAGCAATCAGGATGTGCTCAAGAGGCGAGGTGCTCGTGTTTTACTGGTGGGTAAGGTGTTTTCAGATTTTTATTTGCTTCACCCCCTCCATCACATGCTGCTTTTCCAGCAGGTGATCCTGCTTGCTGATGTAGCCTTTATCCACCAGTACCTTGCTCACTGCAAACCAGTAATGTTTCAGGCTCTGCCCTTTGCCATTCAGTATGCCTTTGCCTTGATGATAGGCCCCGGATAACAGTGCCTGCGATAGCTGAAAACGCAACACCAGCAGCACCGCATGTTCGGCTAGCATGGATTCTTCCTGTAGCAGGCTCATCACAAAAGGCACGTCACGCAACTGCTTCAACACCGGCGCATGCATCAGGCTGTCCAGATCGTGCGGGGTATCGGCCGATGACAGATTACGCATCCATTGTTCAGCCAGCGGGATCAGGGCTTTGGCTTCCGCGGGTGCTGGCAACCAGCGCCAACGCCAGTAACGCAGGATCTTCTTCAGGGTTTCCGTGTTTGCTTCATT
>JAGRJA010000058.1 GCA_020443005.1 Pseudomonadales bacterium | reverse complement strand
CGGAGTGGCCGTCGGAAGATAAAATGGGTTTGCTTGGCTGGAATGAAGCCATTTCCACCCTGCTGGTCGATGAGGCCCTGAAGAGACCGAAGTGCCGGTTGATTGCCAATGCACTGGGTACGCCACCGGCCGATATTATTAAAAAGGTTCAGGATTCCGGGCGCCTGATCGGTGCACTTTGTGGCAAGGTGAAACAGGCGAAAGCGCATAAAGCAGCCGGGCTTGATTTTATTATTGCCCAGGGTACAGAGGGCGGCGGCCATACCGGCGATGTCGGTTCCATGGTGCTGTGGCCACAAATTATTGATGCAGTAGGTGATACGCCTGTGCTGGCTGCCGGCGGTATTGGCAGTGGTCGTGCCATACTGGCTGCAATGGCGATGGGTGCTGCCGGTGTCTGGACAGGTTCAATCTGGTTAACCGTAGAGGAAGCCGAAGCCGAACCTGCACAAAAACAATCCTACTTTAATGCGACAGAAGAAGACACCGTGCGCTCGCGTTCATGGACAGGAAAGCCTGCCCGTGTACTTCGAAATGAATGGACTGAAGCCTGGGAAAAAGAAGGAAACCCGAAGCCGCTGGCCATGCCTTTGCAGGGCTTGGTATCCGGAGATGCGATTCGTCGAACTACCACCTATGCCGGGGTGGCCGATACCCAGAAAGTCGGGTTTAACCCGGTAGGCCAGGTGGTAGGCCAAATGAATCATGTTGAATCCTGTCGCAACCTGATCAACAGGCTTTTAACCGAGTATGTGGATGCACTGGAGCATGTGAACAGTTTGATGCCTGAATAGGGTTGTAAGCTTGTTATGAGAAAGGCAGGGGTCTTGCCCCTGCTTTTTTTATGGCGTTTTGCGCTAGGCATTCTTTTGCTGGATTGTGTTAACAGCAAGCGTGAGTAAAAACCTATGGAAATAGAAGCTACAGATAATAATGCTGAAAAGCTGGCGGTTGAATGGATTGAAAGCAATCTGGGTGGCAGGGTTGTTGCATCACATAGTCAGGGGCGATGGCGAAATGCCTGGTTTTTTAAACTCGAAAAAAACGGGGAAATACTGCCTTTGTATTTTCGTGGTCATCGACCCGGTTTGGGCAAGGATACCCGACGCCTGAAATTTGAGCTGAAAGTTTACGAAATTCTGAAAAAATACAATCTGCCCGTTCCGGAAGTTTACGGGTTTTGCCCTGCGCCGGAAGGTATAGTAATGGAGCATTGCCCAGGTCGAGCAAACCTTGCAACAGCCGATTCAAAGCAGGAACAGGAGGCAGTGCTTGATCAATATATTGATGCGCTGGCGGCCATGCACAAGATTCCGCTTGAAGCGTTTGAATCACTGTCCTTGCCTTGTCCGACAACGAGCGAAGAGCGCGGTCTGGCTGATATGGCTTACTGGGAAAAAGCCTTCCGCCAACAAAAAAGCCGTTTGGGTGAGCGCGCAAAACCCGAACCGCTGATTGAGTTTGTGCTGTTGTGGCTCAAAGCCAATGTGCCTGAGAACCGTGACAGTACCGTCTTCCTGCATGTCGATTCAGGCCAATTTATCTTTGAAAAAAACCGGCTTACCGCAATGCTGGACTTTGAATTGGCGATGTTGGGTGATCCTGCAGCCGACCTGGCAGGCTTGCGCACAAGGGACTTGTCCGAACCTTTGGGTGATCTGCGTCGTGCATTTGCCCGTTATGAAAAAATCACCGCTAAAAAAATTGATAGCAATGCCGTAGACTTTCATACGGTCAGGTTTGCAATGATGACACCTCTGCCGATCGCGGCGCTTTGTGCCTGTCCACCCACTGGCGTCAATCTTCCCCAATATCTTGGCTGGTATTACACCTATAGTCGTGTTTCGATAGCGTTGATTGCGAAAAAACAGGGTATAACCCTGACAGAACCTTTATTGCCAACATCATCATTGTTGGCTAATGAACACCAGCCGGTTTACAGCGCCTTGCGAAACCAGATTGAATTACTGAAGAAATTCCCGGAAGGTGATGAGATACAATATCAATTGGATATTGCATTTCGCACTGCGGTGTACCTGCAAAGAATAAACGATTTCTCAGCCGTACTGGAAAAAGACAATCTCGATGACTTGTCAGTCATACTTGAAAGGCCGATTGCTTCGATGAAGCAGGGCTTGTTATTGCTTGAATCAATGGTTATTGAAAAGGGGCTTTCCTTGTCCAGTATGCTGGTGCCGTTTTTTTATCGCTATTGCCAGCGGCATCTTTTTCTGTTGGGGCCTTGTTTGCGTGAACTTGAAGGTGCCCGCTTGCAACCGTTGTCATAAAAATGGCCTGCTTTTTCAGGGCAGGCCTGTACTGATAGCTATAGCGTTGGTGCGCTAGAATTCGAAACCCACACTGACTTTTCCTGCAAACAGGCCGCTGGCACCGGATATGCCTACACCGATAGTGCCGTTCTGATCACTCCAGGCTTCCAGTGCGTGAACTGCATTCACACCTACAGCAGATTTGCCTTCAAAAAAACCGGCGCCCATGCTTACTGCTGTTTTGCCCGGTGCTGAAGGCATTTGCGGAGAGTTAAGCGACAGGGCAATTGCAATGCCGGAAAACGCGTCGTCTTCAAGCTCGTTCAAGTCATTTTGAAAACCGTTAATCAAGGCTGTGTTTGCAGCTATTGCATTCGTGTTCGCAGTGATGTTGTTTGTGTTCGCAGTGATGTTATTGCTGTTGGTAGTGATGTTATTGCTGTTGGTAGTGATGTTGTTTGTGTTTGTAGTGATGTTGTTTGTGTTGGTGGTGATGTTGTTTGTGTTGGTAGTGATGTTGTTTGTGTTGGTAGTGATGTTGTTTGTGTTGGTGGTGATGTTATTGCTGTTGGTGGTGATGTTATTGCTGTTAGTGGTGATGTTATTGCTGTTAGTGGTGATGTTATTGCTGTTAGTGGTGATGTTGTTTTGCAATGTGGTATCCGCATTGGTACGCGCCGTCGTTTCTGCGTCAAGCTGGCTTTTGTTAACGGCGTCGGTTGCGGCAGTCGCATTTTGTACACCACTTATTTTGCCGTTGACGGTGAGGCTGCCGCCACTGGTGATGTTGCCGCCTACATTGGCGCCACCGGTAATCGAGGTATTGCCACCAATGGTGGTGTTGCCGAGGGTGGTCAAGGTGTTGGTGACAGTAGCGCCGCTGACAACAGTGTTGCCCGTTACGGTGGTATTACCGGTGATGGATGTATTACCAGTGATACTGGTATTGCCGGTTACCGTGGTTGCACCGTTGATACCAATGTTGGTGTTGGTGATGGTGGTAGTATTGGCCGGGCCAGCCGCATCGAAGGCTGCATCATCCTGAACGGCAGCCAGTGAAGGTAGGGCAAAGCCTGAAATAGCAGCAGAAAACAGCAGCGCAGAAAGTTTTTTTCTTGTGTTCATGGTTGTTCTCCTGAAAACCGGTGAAATGTTTATATGGAAAAAATCGCAGACAGGATAGAAGAAAGCGCAGAAGGGAACAAGGAAAATAGCGCCATTCATCCATTCATCCATTCATCCATTCATTGGTCAAATTTCAAGGCGTTATACTTTTATTTGTTGGCAGAATATGAGATGGTGATGTCAATTTCCGGCTAGCAGGCTAGCCTGACACAATGAATAACCATAATTCAGGAAGTGAATCAATTATGCGCTCTTACTCCGCTGCCCGTCGTCGACACCCTTTATTCGTTTCAAAACTGCGCAAGAGTATGTTGCTGGCCAGCCTGCTGCTGTCTGTCTCAGTACATGCGCTCGACACAGATGGTGATGGTTTCGCTGACAGCGTTGATCTGTTCCCGCTTGACCCGAGCCTGCCGGTGGTTGTGCCGATGCAGCTCCACGCGGGTGATAACGCAGGCGACCAGCTTGGCTGGGCGGTAGCCGGTTTGGGTGATACCAACGGTGATGGCTACGATGACTATATTGCCGGCGCCTGCCGCGATGCCACCAATGGCAGTAATGCCGGTATGGCGCGGGTTTTCAGCGGTGTGGATGGCAGCGTGCTTTACAACTGGTACGGCGCAGCGGCCGATGATGGCCTGGGTTGTGCCGTGAGCGGGGCAGGAGACATCAACCAGGATGGCTACGCCGATGTGCTGGTGGGTATCTACGGCGATGATAGCGCGGGCAGCAACCGCGGCAGCGCTGTGGTTTACAGTGGTATTGATGGCAGCGAACTCTATCACTTTTACGGTGTAGCCGATGGTGACAATTTCGGCTACGCGGTCAGCAAGGCCGGTGACATGAATGTGGATGGCTATCCCGATGTGGTGGTCGGCAGCTTCTCCGATGCGCTCGGTTATGATGTGGGCAGCGCCCGGGTTTTCAGTGGCAAGGATGGCAGTGCCCTGTTCACCAGTTTCGGGGTGAATATTGAAGATCACCTCGGTCAGTCGGTCAGCGATGTCGGTGATCTCAATGGGGATGGCTACGACGAGGTGCTGGTGGGTGTGCGCTATGACGACACCTTTGGCACCGATGCCGGCAGTGCCCGGGTCATCAATGGCAAGACCGGTGCCATGCTCTACCTGTTTTTTGGGGAAGCTGCGGGTGATGTTTTTGGTACGGCCGTTGCCGGTATTGGCGATGCCAACGGCGATGGCGTGAACGACCTGATCGTCGGTGGTCACCTGAACGATAATGTTGCCCCCAGCGCCGGTATGGTACGGGTGTATAACGGAGCAACCGGTGCCGTCATGCATACCCTGTACGGCAGTGCCGAGAACGACTTCTTTGGTCAGGCCGTAAGCGGCGCCGGTGACATGAACGGCGACGGCTACGACGACTTTCTGGTCGGTGCCCGCTATGCCGACAACAACGGCAGTGCATCGGGCAGCGCCTTTCTCTACAGCGGGCTCGATGCCTCGCTGCTCTACACCTTCAACGGCCAGAATGCCTACGACCTGTTTGGCAAGTCAGTTGCCCCTGCCGGTGACACTAACGGTGACGGCTATGCCGACCTGCTGGTGGGTGCTACACAGGATGACAACAACGGTGCTGAATCCGGCAGTGCTTTCCTGTTCAGTTTTGGCCCGGCTGGCCTCGACAGCGATGGCGATGGTGTGAGCGACAAGCTCGATGCCTTTCCGGCTGACCCCGCAGAAACCACCGACAGCGATGGTGATGGCGTGGGGGATAATGCGGATGCTTTTCCGAACGACCCAGCAGAAACCACTGACACCGACGGCGACGGTGTGGGTGACAATGCCGATGCCTTCCCCAATGACCCGACTGAAACCACCGACAGCGATGGTGACGGTGTCGGTGATAACGCCGACCTTTATCCCAACGACCCGACACGCTGGGCAGATGACAGTGATGGTGATGGCTACAATGACGATGTGGATGCCTTTCCCAATGACCCGACTGAATGGATCGATACCGATGGTGATGGTATAGGGAACAATCTTGATGATGATGACGATAACGACGGTGTGTCTGATAACAGTGTAACCATGATCAGTGCCGGTGATTTTCATACCTGTGCGCTGGACGATAGCGGTGTGCACTGCTGGGGGCGTAATAATTATGGTCAAAGCACAGTGCCTGCGCTGCTGAACCCTGTTGCGGTAAGTGCTGCTAATTTACACACCTGTGCGCTGGACGATAGCGGAGTGCACTGCTGGGGGTATAACTATTATGGTCAAAGCACCGTGCCTGCGTTGCTGAACCCGGTGGCGGTCAGTGCCGGTGGTTATCATAACTGTGCGCTGGACGATAGCGGCGTGCACTGCTGGGGGTCTAACAGCGATGGTCAAACCTCCGTGCCTGCGCTGCTGAACCCGGTGGCGGTCAGTGCCGGTGATTATCATGACTGTGCGCTGGACGATAGCGGCGTGCACTGCTGGGGGTATAACTATTATGGTCAAACCACCGTGCCAGCTTCCTTGAGAAGTGGTGATAACTGTCGGTT
>JAGRJA010000057.1 GCA_020443005.1 Pseudomonadales bacterium | reverse complement strand
GGGCTTGATCAGGTGGTACTCAGAAGTGAGCAGCTGCCCAAGATTCTCAAAAATGCAGATGCGGTTACTGTTCTGCTGGTAACAGCGGGTAGCAAGGTAAATCAGGCGTCGCGTCAATTGATGGCAGAGGGCAAGCAGGGGCAGGCGCTTGCAGTGGATGCAATCGGTTCGGCCATGGTTGTGGACCTGATGAAAACCCTGACTGAAAAAGTTTTGCAAGATGCCCAACAACGCAATCATGGAACGACCCTGCGGGTAGGGCCCGGCTATACTGGTTGGCATTTTGATGATCAGGCGACCCTTTTTTCTTTCTACGATGACTTCGTTATACCCGTCACAATGAGTGATGGCATTATGATGGAACCCAAAAAGTCGCTGTTGGGTATGGTAGGTTTAACGCCGGGGGGTAAGGCAGCTCCGGAAATTGAACCCTGCCGAATCTGTGACCTGAAAAACTGTGCGATGCGCAAGGCGCCATTCAGGGGTGTATCCAGCGAGTAATATTGCTGCTGGAATCGTTTTTTCATCCACCACCGTTTCATAAAGTATTTGTTCAAGGAGCCCTAATGAGTTCACCTAATAACCGTGCAACCCTTTTGATCAGTTGTCCAGACAGGCGGGGTTTGGTAGCAGCGATATCGGGCTTGCTCAGTGAGCACAGGATTAACCTGATCGATGCGCAACAGCACACGGATGAAATTGAAAAGCAGTTTTTTTACCGTGTTTACTTTGACATGAGTGACATGGATGTTAGCCGTGAACAGCTTCAGCAATTGCTTGAGATAGAGTGCGGCAGATTCAACATGAACTGGAAGTTATCGTTTGCCGACAAGCGCAAGCGCGTTGCCATTTTTGTGTCGAAATATGAGCACTGTATCTATGACTTGCTGTTGCGGCATCGCATGGGTGAACTCGATTGTGATATTCCGCTGGTGATTTCAAATCATGAAGACTTGCGTGGTTTTTCGGAAGGCTTCGGCATTCCCTATCATGTATTTCCGATTACACCCGAGAACAAGGAAGCGCAGGAGGCAAGGGAAATCGAATTGATTCGCAGTGAAAATATCGATTTGATTGTGATGGCGCGATACATGCAGATTCTTTCAGAAAATATGATTGCGACTTTCCCTCAACAAATTATCAATATTCACCACAGCACCTTGCCCGCATTCAAAGGGGCGAAACCGTATCATCAGGCGCATGATCGTGGCGTAAAACTTGTAGGCGCAACTGCACACTATGCAACAACAGACCTTGATGAAGGCCCGATACTTGCTCAGGGTGTTGCCGAATGTACGCATGCCGATTCTGTTGATGACCTGATCAGAAAGGGAAGGGATATCGAGCGGGTTACGCTGGCTAATGCCGTAAGGGCACATCTTGCAGACAGGATTATCGTGGCGGGACGACGCACAATTATTTTTCGCTAGAAAGACGGTAACTGATCTTGTCGATATTGAAATACCCTTATCAAAGCCATTTTGTCGAAACGCCCGGCTTGAAAATTCACTATCTGAAAGAGGGGAGCGGCCCGCCTTTGATTCTTCTTCATGGCTGGCCGCAAACCGCCTATATGTGGCGTCACCAAATTGAATACCTCAAAAAAAGCTTTACGGTTTATGCGCCTGATAATCGTGGTTTCGGGTTAACCGAAAAACCGAAAATACGCATTACCAGAGACTTGCTGGCAAGAGATGTTGTTGCCTTTATGGATGCGCTTGGTCTGCAGAAAGCGCATCTTGCCGGTCATGACTGGGGGGGTATGATTGCTTTCAAACTCGCCATTGATTTCCCCTCCCGCTGTGAAAGTCTGGCATTAATTGATACATCGACAACTGTTTGGCCTCGCTGGGCCGGGCATGCTTACTGGGCGAAGCAAAGCGACTTGCCCCTGCAGTTTTTTGAGCAATGCGGTGAAGAGTTTATCAGGTGGTGCCTGCATGGAGAGCGCGCTGTTTTTTCCGGCGTGGACTCTCCCTTTCCTCGGCAGCCACTTCCCGCTGATTACGCCTGGTGTGACGAAGAAGCGCTGCAGCACTTTATGAGCGCAATTTCCCAGCCGGGTACCGGCTATGCGTCTGTAGACTATTATCGAAGTGGCTTGCCGTTTCATCGCATTCAAAAAAACAATGATGATGTCTTCGAGTTTGAATATATCGGTGAGCAGGGCGCGATAGATATCTGGAAGCATGAACAAGGTTTTTGGGCGCACCCTGATGCACAGCAGGATATGTGTTTTGCACCTGAAGACTGGCATAAACAGTTTTCGGGGCCGAGTCTTTTTTTGTTCACGCCTTTACTGGTACCTCAGGCATTTGACAACAATAGTTACCGCAAGGATTTCGTGCTGGGGAACAATTTATGGGAACGGGCTTTCACGGGTGCTCTGCCTGATTTGAAATACAGCGGTATTGCCAGCGGTCATTTTTTACCGGAAGAAAAACCGTCTTCGGTTAATACTGCACTTTTTGAGTTTTTTACATAATCAATATGCGTATAATACATTTGTCTTGATGTTTTTTTCAGGGCTGCAGGAAGCAAGCAACAAGCCAAACAGCTAAGAGGTAATAAAAGTGGATGGTAATAAAATCCGTCGCGGGCCTGGCAGGCGTATAGCAAAAGAGCGAAGAAAGCGGGGTATGGAGCCTGAGATTATGTATAAATATCTCAACCTGCCGCCGCTCCTGCAGCAAAAAATTAATGATAGTATAGAGGCGTTATTCGACTTGCATTTTGAAGGGCAGGAACCAGGGTTTCGCGAAAGGGAAAGCAAAAAAGCCCAATATCAAACACACGAAGAACCCGAAGTCGAATTTTTTACGGATGATCGGGATGATGAAGCCGGCTGGAGCTGAATGAAGTGACGGGGAATCATTTCTCCGGCAAGACTGTTCTGGTTACTGGCGCTTCGTCCGGTTTGGGCGAAGCCGTGGCTTTGGCATTTGCCGGGCAGGGTGCCAATGTTTTTGCCGTGGGCAGAAACATTGCTGCACTTGAATCCTTGGCCCTTCGTGTTGCTGATATCGAAGGAACTGTTTTTGTCTGTTCTGCGGATCTGCAGAAAGCAAGTAGTTGTCGCTCTGTTGTTGCAGGCTGTATTGAACAGTTTTCAGGTCTTGATGTGTTGGTTAATGTGGCGGGCAAACATGCGGTTTCACATACAGCCGATGTGTCGGAAGCACAGTGGCAAGAGGATCTGGGTATCAATTTATCGGCCCCCTTTTTTTTATCTCAGGCGGCCATTCCTCATCTCCTGAAAAGCAATGGCAATATTGTTAATGTCGCATCCATTGCAGGGTTGCAGGGGCAGCCTTATTCCGCAGCCTATTGTGCTGCAAAACACGGTTTGCTGGGTTTAACCCGGTCACTGGCTCTGGAATTTATCAATACCTGTTTGCGGGTAAATGCGGTTTGCCCTGGAGGAATGGATACCCCCCAGGTCAATAACATGCAATTCCCCGAGGGTATAGACTTCGGCCTGATGATGAGAACAGCCGGTTTAAGGGGCATGATGCAGGTTGCCGATGTTGCCGAAGTGATTCTCTTTCTGGCCTCTGAACAGGCGCATGTTATTCATGGTGCCGTGATCCCTGTCGACATGGGCAAAACGACCGGTTGACACTCGCCGCTCCCCGCCTTGTGAGGCAGCATCTTCCTTTACCTGAAACGGACAACGGTTCAGTAGCGCTTTCTCTCTGTGAATGATCGCTTTCTTTCGGGCCCCGTGACTTTGGTTTCTGTCCTCGTCGACCGGGCTTGCTCAGGGAGCGGGGTGGTTTTCAAGGTTCTCGTGTAATTTTTTGGTGCCTTCCTCTCCAAATGAAATAAACAGCCCCTCGCAG
>JAGRJA010000056.1 GCA_020443005.1 Pseudomonadales bacterium | reverse complement strand
GATCCAAAGGAATATTGTGCGCTGGCCGTAGCCGCCGAATCTAACGGTTTTTCCTCAATAGCCCTGTCTGATCATCTTATTTACCCCGGCAAATTTTCTACTCCCTACCCCTACACCAGCGATGGCAAACCTCGTTTTCGCAAACACGACCCCTGGCCAGACCCGTGGATTGCCATCAGCGCCATGGCCGCTGTAACCAAAACACTCCGGTTCTACACCAATGTCTATGTGCTGCCTGCGCGCAACCCCGTCCATGTTGCCAAATTCCTCAGCACACTGGCTGTCATGTCTGGCAACAGGGTTTCACTGGGGGCGGGCATGGGGTGGATGCCGGAAGAGTTTGCCGCAGCGGAACAGGCTTTCAAACAACGCGGCAAACGGGCTGATGAAATGCTCGATATTATTCGCAAACTCTGGACCGGCGATGAAATTACCCATCAGGGTGAATTCTACCAACTCGACGCCATGAGCATGTCACCGGTCGCTGACCGCCCTCTGCCAGTCTTCATCGGTGGTTTTTCCGAAGCGGCGATGAAACGGGCTGCAAAACATGATGGCTGGATATCCGATCTTCACAGCATGGCAGAGCTTGAACAGCTGATTGGAAAAATGAACGGTTATCGCGCAGAAACAGAAAACACCAAACCTTTCCAGATTCTCAGTTTTGCCACCTATGAGGCAAGCGATGTGGCTGGTTTCCAAAAAATGCGTGACATGGGTGTGACCACCGTCTGTACAATGCCGTGGTTCTTTTATGGCGGCTCACCCGCCAGCTCCCTGCAGGAAAAGATGGATGCCATCAAACAATTCAACGATGACTTTATTACAAAGCTGTAAGGATATTCAGCGCCTTTACCTCTACACGATGCCAAAGTACGCCTTCGCTTGCCTCATTACCGTGTTTTGTCTTCGGGTCAATGACGGCTTTTGCAAAGCCATCGACATTCAAAACAACAGCATCAGCATTGCATTATCTACAGAACCACCCGACCTCAACTCCATGACCAGCACTGACCAGATCAGTTTCTTTGTACTTGAACACATCAACGAGGGGCTGCTCACTTATGACAGCGAAGGCAAGCTCGCCCCGGGTATTGCAGAACACTGGGCGTTTGATGGCACCACTGTCAGGCTGCAATTACGCCATGACGCTCTCTGGAGTGATGGTCAACCTGTTACCGCCCATGATTTTATTTTCGCATGGCGCACTTTGCTTGAACCGGAAACCGCTTCACGCTATGCCTTTATTCTCTTTCCGATTAAAAATGCACAAAAAATCAATGAGGGTACACTGCCGGCCGAAGCACTTGCAGTAAAGGCAATCGACGATTATGCCTTGTCAATTGAGCTGGCAACACCCACCCCCTGGTTTCTCAGCCTGCTGACTTTTGCCAGCTATTTCCCGATAAGAGAGGATTTTTATACCCGACAACAAGGTCGCTATGCTGCCGATGCCGAAAACCTGCTCTTTAATGGCCCCTTCACGCTTGATAACTGGGTGCATGGTGCCTCGCTCACCCTGAGCAAGAATCCGCGATACTGGAACAGCAAAAACATCCATCTGGACAAAATAACTGTCAGTCATATCACACAGGATTCCCAGGCGCGTTTCAACATGTTCCGTGACAATGAGATCGCTTTAACGGAACTGGACAGCGAAACCCTGGAAAGCGCACTGCAATTGCGCCTGTTAATCAAAACCTTTCAAACAGGCGCACTGGCTTATCTCGAATTCAACCATCGACCGGGAAAACCGACAGCCAACCTGAATTTGAGAAAGGCCATACAGCATGTTTTTGACCCGGATGAAGTCACCTACAAAGTGGCGGGCGTACCCGGCAATATACCCGCATGGTCTCTGTTTCCAAGATGGCTCAAGGGCGTTGAGCGCCCCTTCTGGCAAGAATACCCGGTAAAAAAACCCGCCATCGACCCTTCCACGGCTATTCAATATCTCGAGCTTGCCAAACAGGAATTGGGCCTTGAAGAAATACCCCCCTTGAGTTACCTGGTCACCGACCAGCCAGGCACCGTAAAGCAGGCTGAGTATTTCCAGAACCTGATGAAACGAAAGCTTGGTCTTGATATTGTCATCGACAAGCAAACCTTCAAGCAAAGGCTGGCAAAAATGGCAAGCGGTGATTTCGATATTGTGTCAGCAGGCTGGGGACCGGATTACAACGACCACTCCACTTTTAGCGACCTTTTTGTTTCGGACAATGAGAACAACCATGGTCTGTACAAGAATGCCGAATACGATCAGCTGATACTGGAAAGCCGTCATCAACAGGACAGCGAAAAACGCATGCAGTTATTTGCCCGCGCCCAGGATATTCTGGTTGAAGATGTAGCATTGCTGCCTCGCATGGAAAGCGGCATGACTTATGTGCAAAACAAGCAACTGAAAGGCGTTGTCAGGCGTATTTTTGGCGGAGACCCCAGCTTTCGCTTTGCATGGATCGAGCAGACAGGAAGCAAGCGTTAGTGGCCGGGTACCTTGCAAAGCGTATTTTTGCCGCGGTGATTACGGTCTGGTTTATTGCGACGGCCACATTCTTTGGAATGCACAGCATTCCCGGAAACCCGCTCGCCGATGAAAAGGCCGTCAACGAAAGTATCAGAATCAATCTTGAAAAGCGTTACGGGCTGGACAAACCGGTAACGGAACAATATCTCATTTACCTGAACAACATGCTGCACGGAGATTTTGGCATTTCCTATACCCAAAAGAACAGACGCGTTAATGATATTATTCGCGAGCACTTTCCGGTGTCTGCCCTGCTCGGCTTACTAGCCCTTTTTTTCGCGATTGTCGGCGGCATTGTCTGGGGTGCATTAACAGCCCTCTATCACAACCGCACTATTGACCATGTTGCCATGCTGGTCATCGTGGCAGCCATATCCATACCCTCATTTGTAATTGCAACACTTGTACAACTTGGCATTCTCAAACTGAACCAGATCACCGCAAGCAATATACTCCCGGTGGCAGGCTGGGGCGAATTCCGGCACATGCTATTGCCCGCACTGGTGCTTGGGCTGGGAACGCAAGCCTATCTCGCACGACTGATGCGCTCATCCATGCTTGAAATCAAAAACAACGACTTCATTCGTACAGCAAAAGCCAAGGGTTTAAGCCCGACACGCATCTTCTTTTCACACCAATTACGGAATGCCATTCTGCCGGTTATTTCCGTACTGGGGCCAGCAATTGCCTCAATCACAACCGGAGGCTTTGTTGTTGAACTGATATTTACCATTCCCGGTCTCGGCAGGTATTTTGTCGAAGCCGTACAACAACTCGATTACACCGTCATCATGGGTACTACAGTTTTTTACGGTGCCTTTCTGGTTTGCATCGTGCTTGTTGTCGATATTCTCTATGCATTGCTTGACCCCAGAATCAGACTCGAAAGGGAGGCATAATGGGCAGCATCCAGCCTTCTTCGCCTCTTCCCGATAAT
>JAGRJA010000055.1 GCA_020443005.1 Pseudomonadales bacterium | reverse complement strand
TTGAATGTGGGTCATTTCATTAACGAGAGTTTGACTTGATAAAACGCCGGGAAAGAAAATTCTACCCGCCTAAAGAGGAATATCATGCCTGAGCAGAACCCGCCCATCGTTGTTTGTGCGCTGTATAAATTTGTTGAATTGGACAATGTTAAAACCTTGCAACAACCGCTCCTCAACACCCTGCTGGAAAACGAGGTTTGCGGAACACTACTGCTCGCAAGGGAAGGGATAAACGGTACCATCGCCGGTGATCGTAAAGGTATTGATGCCGTGCTCTCCTGGCTCAGACGGGATGCCCGCTTGAGTGATCTCAGCTACAAGGAGTCCTTCGATGAGCAACAACCTTTTTATCGAACCAAGGTTAAGCTGAAAAAGGAAATTGTCACCATGGGTGTCAACGACATTAATCCACTGGAAGTTGTGGGTACCTATGTCAAGCCGGAAAACTGGAATACGCTTATTTCCGACCCCGATGTACTGCTTATTGATACCCGTAATGAGTACGAGGTAAAAATCGGCACTTTCAGGGGTGCCGTCAACCCGCACACGGAAACCTTTCGCGAATTCCCCGATTATGTTGAAAAAAACCTGGATAAAACCCGGCATAAAAAAGTCGCGATGTTTTGCACAGGAGGTATCCGTTGCGAAAAATCTACCGCTTATCTCAAGCAAAAAGGTTTTGAAGAGGTCTATCATCTTGAAGGCGGTATTTTGAAATACCTTGAAGAAATACCTGAACAGGACTCACTCTGGCAGGGCGAGTGTTTTGTATTCGACAACCGCGTCACAGTGAATCATCACCTGCAAAAAGGCCACTACGATCAATGCCATGCTTGCCGGCTGCCGATCACGGAAAGCGATAAACGGAGCCCTCTTTACCAGGCGGGTGTCAGTTGCCCCTATTGCCACGACAAACTCAACGATGAACAAAGAAAGCGTTTTATCGAGAGGGAAAAACAGGTTCAGCTCGCAAAACAACGCGGTGAAACTCATATCGGCAACGAAGCATCGCTCACTTCCGCGCAGAGAAGAGAGAGAAAGCGCAAGGAAAAAGACAAACAAAGAAAGCGGGCACTGTAAAACAAGAAAAGAAGCGACTCACATGACGACATCTCGCCGCTCCCTTACTTGCTCAATTGATCCTCCCTAAACCGGCCCGGCTTTGGACTGTCAGAGCGTCACTTCCTCTGCAGCAGCGGCACTTGCACCGGCCTGACGGCCAAAAAAGGTTGCATCGGCAATGGACAAGCCGCTGGCATAACCGGCACCTGTTCTGGGTAATCCCGCCGTATTTCTACCTGCAGCGTACAAGCCTTTGATCACCGTTCTGTCCTCCCGAACCACTTCACCTGTAGGCAGTGTATCCAGGCCACCAAGCGTGAAACAGGGGTAAAGAGCGCCACCCTGACCGGCAGCTTTTAACGAGGCATCGAAAGCTGCATAGGGCGGTTTCAGGGGCTTGAGGAATTTTTTGTGCTTATGGAAAACCGGGTCGATGCCCTGCTCTGCATATTTATTGTAGAGACCAATCGTGTTTACCAGAGAGCCTTCGGGAACATCAATCACTTTCTCAAGCTCTTCGAGTGTTTCTGCTCCATCGAGCAAGGTGATACCCAAAAACTCGTCAGGGTAACCAAAGGTTTCCTCGTCACAAATAATATAGACTCTCCCCTTGTCCTGCTCCATCGCGTAACTGCCGGTTCGCCCGTGATAACAGTCTTCATTGATAAAACGCTGACCCTGAGCATTGACAATAATACCCTTGATCAGTGTTTCAGGCGGGTAATAGGGCAAGGTCACAAAACCTTCATGCATATTGATAGCGGCGCCACCCACACTGACACCCAACATGATGCCGGTACCATCATCGCCCGGGTTTCCGAGTGGAAGATTGGCTTTTGACAATTTCGGTGCATGCTTTTTCACCATGGCCGGATTCATGATAAAACCACCGGCACAAAGAACCACACCTTTACGGGCCCGGATATTCTGCGCGTTGCCATCGATTCTTGCGACTACACCTGCAACTTCTCCTTCGTCGTTAGTGATCATGGACAAGGCTCTGGCACTGTAATGGATACGGGCAGATGTTTTCTCAAGGGAGGCAATCAACTTCTCCATAATAAAAGCCCCACCGGCTTCACCTTCAACCTTGGGGCTATGACCGCGGGCGATCGGCTTGCATTTTTCATTAAAGGGATAAGCCATTTCATTGCCGGTAAACATCAAGCCGTCATCGGTCAGGGGTTGAGGTGCCTTGGTTTCAAAAAAAGTCGGCTTGAATTCGACACCATTCTCGGTCAACCATTTGAAGTGATCGAGACTGTTGTCGACATAACAACGCACTTTTGCCTCATCGGCATTTTCACCTGTACAAGCCATAATGTAGTTGTACATTTCTTCCTTGCTGTCATCTCCGTAACCGCAGGCCTGTTGCACAGGTGTTCCACCGTCTCCTCCCATATAAACAAGCCCGCCAGACAATGCCGTAGTTCCGCCGCCGGCAGCTGCAATCTCGAGAACAAGCACATCAGCACCGGCATTGGCCGCTGTCAAAGCGGCTGAAACACCAGCTCCGCCAAGACCGACAACAACAACATCCGCCTCATGATGCCATTGCTGAACCTGGGAAGACTTCAGGGCTTTTACCGGTGAAAATTCTGACATTGAACAATCCTCTGTTTAATTAAAAATGCAATTCTGGTCTATATAATTGACAAATGACAGCTTTCTCCAAACAACTTGTATCCAGAGCCTGAATACACCTTTTGCCCCAAGCCTGCCAACAATTCGGTTGCTGATGAAATGCATGTAAAAAGTAGCATTTATTACAGCTCAGCTGAATACGCAAATCTCCACATCAAATGTGTGATTTTGACGTTTCAAGCCAGAAGCCAACGCCTATTTTCAGAGGCAGGGGAAAGAGTCCACTTCGGTTTCCCCGCTGGCACGGCCACTGTCTGCTCGTTATCATAGGCCAACTTTAAAAGGGAGTAAAAACAATGACAGATTCCAAACCCGTCATAGCCGTTCTCGGTGGTACCGGGGATCTCGGTGGTGGTCTAGTCTACCGCTGGTTAAAAGCCGGTTATAGCATCATTATCGGTTCCCGCAAGGAAGAAGGTGCACTTGAAGCAGCCAACAAAATGCGTGAAAGAGTTGCAAATGCCCGAGTTCAGGGCATGGAAAACAAGGCCGCCTGCATGGCCGCTGACATCATTTGTATGACAGTGCCCTTCGCTCACCAGAAAAGCACACTGGACCACATCAAAAGTGCAGTTCAGGGCAAACTGTTTATCGATGTCACTGTCTCACTCCAGCCCCCAAAAGTTGGCACTGTCCAGTTGCCCGCCGAGGGTTCCGCCGGGGTGATTAGTCAGGCTGTTCTCGGTGAAGATGTACGGGTTGTTTCTGCCTTCCAGAATATTGCGGCAGCCCATCTGGATTCTGATCACGAAATTCACTGTGATGTACTGGTGACCGGCAATAACAAGGATGCTCGCCAAACTGTTATTGATCTGGCAAAAGAGGCCGGCATGAAGGCATGGCATGCCGGCCCGATTGCAAATTCAGCGGCAACAGAAGCTCTGACATCTGTATTGATCACACTTAACCGACAATACAAAATTCCCGGTGCAGGCATCGTGATTACCGGGGAACCGGGTCTCTAGACCTCCTTTTTCACTTGGGCGAACTTTCACTCCTCAGCTTGCGCGACTTTCCCCTGATTGAACCGGGGGATGATCTCGCTCGCATTATTTCAGCGGTTTGTCAAAAAAACAGCATCCTGCTGCAGAATGATGATGTTCTGGTACTGGCACAAAAGATTGTATCCAAGGCCGAAAACCGCTACGCAGATCTGAACGAGATTACACCTTCGGAAGAGGCCTTCGATCTCGCCCAAAAAACCGGCAAGGATCCCCGACATGTAGAATTGGTTCTATCACAGTCACGGCGTGTTGTCCGCTATCGCCCCGGCGTTATTATCGTAGAACATAAACTGGGTTTCGTTCATGCCAATGCCGGTATTGACCATTCAAACATCAAACAGCATGACGGCAAGGAACTACTGCTTCTCTTGCCCGAAGACCCCGACAAAAGTGCCCGTGTGTTGCGTGAGAACATAAAACGGCATCTGGGTGTAACACCACGCATTATCATCAACGACAGTTTCGGGCGAGCATGGCGACATGGCACCTGTGGCATTGCCATTGGCTGTGCCGGATTTGCACCGCTGAACGATCTTCGTGGCAAAACCGATCTGTTCGGCAACATACTGGAAATCACGCAGGTTGGTATTGCCGATGAAATTGCAGCAGCCGCTTCACTCCTGATGGGACAAGCTGCTGAAGGAAGCCCTGTGGTTGTGGTTCGAGGTCTGCACCTTGCTGAAACTGAGGACAATTGCCAAATGCTGATCCGCTCAGCCGATGAAGACCTTTTCCGTTGAACCCTTCCATGAAAACACCCGACGAAAAAAAACCTGACGCAAAGTATCTGGCTTTGTGCGGAGGTGTCGGCGGCGCCAAACTCGCTCTGGGCTTAAGCCATGTCCTTTCACCCGGACAACTCACGATTATGGTGAACACCGGAGATGACTTTGAGCACCTCGGCCTGCACATTTCTCCCGATATCGATACCGTTTGTTACACACTGGCCGGCAGAAGTCACAAAGAACGGGGATGGGGGCTGGAGAACGAAAGCTGGCAGATGATGTCAACCCTGACAGAATTGGGTGGGGAGAACTGGTTCCAATTGGGGGATCGTGACCTGGGGCTGCACCTCTATCGAAGCCGGGCTCTGGCCAGAGGGGAAAGCCTGACGGCTGTTACGCAGCACATTTGCTCAAGCTTCGGCGTCAAGCACACTGTGATTCCCATGTCAGATGACCCGGTTCGCACGATGATAGGCACGGAGCGTGGTGAACTCGCCTTTCAACATTATTTTGTCAGGGAACAATGTCGTCCCGAGGTCAGGAGCTTCTGTTTCCGCGGGGCTGAAACCGCGCAGCTCAACCCGCTGTGCGAAACACTCCTGAACGACAGGGCACTGAAAGGTATCATTGTGTGCCCGTCAAATCCTTTTATCAGTATCGACCCGATTTTGGCGACCGGACAATGCCGGGAAAAACTGATAGCCTGCGGCAAACCGCTGATCGTTGTCTCCCCCATCATTGCCGGCCAGGCAATCAAGGGGCCAACAGCAAAAATCATGAATGAATTGAAAGTGCCCTGCTCTTCACTGGCTATCGCAAAACATTACAGTGACATTGCCTCAACAATAATCATTGATGATAACGATCGCGATGAGGCTCAGGAGATTGAGCAAGTAACCGGCATCAGGGTTTCTTCATCAGCAACCCTGATGAAATCGGAGCAGGACAAGATCAACCTTGCGATGTTTGTTCTTTCCCAACTGCAAACCGGCGCCTGAATGTTCGAAAACCGTTACCGTGTGGCCGACAACATCCGCTCTGCCCACAGTGGCACAATATCTCCCGCCCGGCCGTATAAATGTTGGTGAAATGCGTTTTGCCTCTGACCGGGTTCAAGATTGATTTCAAGCGTATCAGCACCGGAATGACGGGCCAACTCAACAAATCCCGCAGCCGGATACACATGACCCGAAGTGCCGATGGATACAAACAAATCACATTCGCTCAGGGCAGCTGTAATCTCGTCCATTCGGTACGGTATTTCACCAAACCACACGATGTCGGGTCTCAGTGTTCCTGTCTTACCACAACATAAACAACGATCATTCAAGGACATTGAGTCGTTAATCACAAAACGCCGGCCAGTTTCGGCACAAAACATCTTCAACAATTCACCATGCATGTGAATAAGGTTTTCAGAGCCGGCTCGCTCGTGAAGGTTGTCAATATTCTGGGTTACAACTGTCAGTTTACAAGGCAGTTTTTCTTCAAGCTTCGCCAGTGCAAGATGAGCGGGGTTTGGTTTCAGGTCGGGTTGAAGCAACTGTTTACGCCGTTCATTGTAAAAACGCAGTACCAGAGCCGGATTTGCCGCAAAGGCCTCAGGCGTTGCAACATCCTCGACTCGATGTTCCTCCCAGAGACCATCACTGGCCCTGAAGGTTCGAATGCCCGACTCAGCAGAAATCCCGGCACCGGTTAATACAACAATGGAACGATAGCTTTTCATGTTATCACCACCTGATTATGTCAGGGC
>JAGRJA010000054.1 GCA_020443005.1 Pseudomonadales bacterium | reverse complement strand
CACACAACCCAATGTGATTGCAGGCGCTGAACATTTCTGTCGGCCTGTCAACGCCTTTCGCCCCCATGGCGACCAGCTCGGTCATCGCTGCTGGCACCACATCGTAAACATAGGCATCAAAACCGTCGCTCACAAGGTGTTTTGCCATGGGTTTCCCAATGTTGCCAAGCCCGATAAAACCGACACTCCGTTTTGCCGCCATGCTGTTTTCTCCAGAAAGTTGTCTGCTACAACAGCCCGCTCAGGGCTGTTTATGGTTTGCCATAAATACGCCGGCACGCTTGATCGCATTTTGCCGGATACTGTCGTAAAAAAAGTTGATATCGTAGGTGTGGTAGTGTGTACCACCACCGAACAGTGCCGAGGAATAACCGGGTACCTCGGGCCTGTTCCTGATCCACAAAATACCTTCCGGACCACAACGCGCACCTACCACGCCGACATCCATTGGCTCCAGCGTCTCAAACAGGATACCGTAGCTCACCATCGGAATAGAACCCGTGTTTTCCGTTTTATCCACCGCCCTCTGATCGGCTTTCCAGCTCAGGGGATTTACGCAGTCAATCTTGTCCAGCCCTTTTTCCTGCACCCAGTGATAGGGGTCACCACCTTCCAGAATGGTGTTCCAGGTGACATAACAACCGGTCTGCTCTGCTTCGGCACACAGCGGAATATGGTTGAACCAGGGCATATCCGGAATGGTGTTGCCAACGAGATAGCCCGCCACCAATTGCTTTTGAAGGGGCTTGCCATCGAAGTATTCGCGCAACAGGCGAATGGTATGCAGGGTACCCTGACTGTGCGAGACGATAATGAGCGGACGCCCCTTGTTCCAGTGCTTCATATAGTGCTCAAAAGCCTGCCGCACATCAGCATAGGCAAAATCTGTGGCTTTTTTAACGCTGTCGCGGTCATCTGCCCACCAGATTGGCATGCGAACACTGCGATAGCGCGGCGCATAAATCTTGCCAACACCGTTAAAGGCAGAAGCATGCTGGGGAAGGATGCCGAAATCCACTGCAAAACGGTGCAACAGGTTATCCAGACCCGCCACCCAGTAATCTCCATAAAAAGCAGCCGTTGGATAAACAAAAAACACATCGACATCGGCGCTGGCCTGTTGATCAATGTAGGAACTGCCGCGGGGCAACCAGTCGGCACTGTCGTTGCGCCACGGCAGTGCTGCCCAGTGATCCTCGTTGGCATAATCCGGCGCGGCGGGAACCGGCGTGTCATCAAAGGCCGTTTCCGGCACAGAAGTCATCCAGGCGATAACCGCAGGCCTGAGCCAAAAAAAGCCGCCCAGACCAACAAGCCCAAAAACCAGTAAAGCAATTACAAACTTTTTCATCATATGTCGTTCCGATATCCGATTGGCAGATCAGCGTTTTATCAGCTTGATTGGCATTAAATCTGCAGGTTTGGGTAAAGGCAGCGTCTGCATAAATGGCTCACCTTCATGGCGCGATTCAAAATCATACCTGAGCATGAATTTGTAAAGGAAACACTTGTATTCCATTTGCGAAAAGTGCATACCGATACATTTATGCGCACCACCGCCAAAGGGATGAAAAAGAAACGCGTGCTGTTTGTGCTCAGCCCTTTCAGGCGAAAAACGGTCGGGATCAAAGGTTTCAGGTGCGGTCCAATACTCCGGCATATTATGCGTAAAACGGGGCACGGTAAAAATCATGGTGTGTGCCGGGATTTTTACACCATTCAATTCCAGTTCGCGAATGGTTCGGCGAGGAACGATTGGCGTTGAAGTACGAACGCGCTGAACCTCGAGAAAAATTTGCTGCATATAAGGCACTGCATCAAGATCTTCGTAATCCAGCGCATCCTTGCCAACCGCTTTACACTCTTCGTAAAGCCTTTGCTTGATTTCGGGGTGCCGTGCCAGGTAATAAATCGTATGGGTAATTGCCGCTGTTGTTGTATCGTGTGCCGCAAACAACAGAAATATCGTTTGGCTGGCGATTTCCTCATCGGTGTAAAATTCACCATCCTCATCTTTTTCACGACAAAAATGACTGAGCATATCCAGGCCATCGCCGGCGCGCTTGATCGGCACCAGTGCACGAAACTTGTCTTCCAGAAACTTCCTGCCCCGCAAGCCCTTGTCCAGCGTGTTACCGGGGAAACGGAAGGGCACGATATACATGGTGCCATTGGTGCAATCGATAAAAGCCTGATTCATTTTCCTCATGGCTTCACCACGATCCTTTTCGCCGATAAATACCTCGGCGGCAACCTCCAGCAACAATTCCTTGATATAGGAAAAGAACAGAATGGTTTTGTCTGAATCCTTGCCCCACTCATCAAGGGCACGATCATAAATACCATTAATCTCGGCGGTATAATGCTTGAGAGAATCATTCTTGAAAGCCGTTTGCAGAATACGGCGCTGATGACGGTGATGACCGAAATCTTCCATGATCACGCTGTTGCCAAAAAAAATGCCAACACGCGCCATGAAACCCATTCTTGAGGAAAAATCACGCCCGGGGTCCAGATACACACGCTCCATCAAGTCAGGACCGAGAAGCGTAACACCCTTGCCACCCCAGATATTGGTTCTGAGCACCAGACTACCGTGTTTTTGATACTGTTTGCAGGCCCATGCATAAGGGTCTTTATAAAACGCCAGTGTGTGACCAACCAGCGGCAAACCATTATCCCCGGGAATGGCATCAAGGTTCTCGTTACTGGGCTCATGTATGTAGTCATCGTAATTCGCTGTTACCCTAACCATTCACTTTATGCTCCTTCTGAACGCCGCCTGAACCGTTGATCACATCCGGCTTTATACCACCAACCGCCCTCACCACAGTTTCCCGCAATGTTATTTACTCAATTTGAAATCGGTTTTTGTTCTATCCCATACATCACCACTCAAACCCTTTTCACGCAGTTTGTATTTCTGCACTTTATTGGTGGGCGTATAGGGCAATGAATCGACAAATTCGATATAACGAGGCACGAAGAAGTACGGCGCATTGTCATTCACAAAACGGGCCAGCGCCTCAGCAGTAAGCGTCTGCCCTTTTTTGACGATCACATCCACCTTAAGCTCGGCTTCACTTTCGATATACTCGGAAGGAATACCAAAACAGGCGACAGCCTCAACTGCGGGATGCTGCATAACAGCGGCTTCAACCTGAAGCGACGAAATGTTGCGACCCTTGTCCCGAATAAAATCACTTTTTCTGTCGACAAAAAACAGATCACCATCTGCATCACGCATACCAAGATCACCGGTGCGATACCATTCGCCAAAATAGGCATTGGCCGTCGCTTGCGGGTTTTCAAAATAGCCGTTAAAGATGACATGAGGTATCAGCGGCTTGATACAAAACTCGCCCGGCTGGCCGGGCGGGCATTCCACGCCTTCATCATCGCGCACTGTAATCTCAATACCCCGGCAAGGTATGCCGAGGCAGTAGGGCTTCCATTCTTTTACACCGTCGTGAATACACTGCATGATGGCGGCCGCCTCACTTTGCCCGTAACCGACATTGATTTTTTGCAGACCAAAGCGCTTCATAAAAGGTTTGGACATCGCCGGTGGCAGGGGAATGACATTGGCATTGCGCAGGGTATTGTCGGCGTCGGTCTCTTTTTCAGGCTGGTTCCACAAAAACATATGCATGGCGCCCAGGGTGGTGGTTTCTGTGGCCTTGTAATGTGAAATGCGATCCCAGAAAGCAGAGGCAGAAAAGTGTTCATCCAGTGCAACCGGCAAGCCCGCCACCAGCGCCCGGAAAATATGGGTAATCCATGCACCGGTGTTATAGAGTGGCAAGCAGTTGTAGATCACATCGTCTTCACGCGCGCCAAAATAACCCATGGCACTTTCCGCCGCATTGATCCAGACATTGTGGCTTTGCATCACGCCTTTGGATTTTCCGGTAGTGCCCGATGTCCAGAGAATGGCACAGGTATCTCCGTAATCAATATCAATCGCAGGCGGTTCTTCATCGGGCAACAGATCGAATGAAGCCAGATCCGTAGCTGTTTCCGGTACCACCGCCCCGTCAAGTGACTTCACAACCAGCTTGCCGGCACTCTCCAGTGCTGATGCCTCCTGCAGCCTCGGCAGTTTATCGGTATCGGTAATCAACACCTTGCCCTTGCTATCGAGCACACTTTCTTTCAACCATTGCCCCTTGTAATCGCCATTTACGGGCACCCATATCGCGCCCAGCTTGTTTGCCGCGTAAGTCATCAAAATAAACTCAACACAACTGCGCATGTACAAGACAACACGATCACCCTTGCCCACGCCCAGCCCGGCCAGCCCGGCCGCATAACGATTGACGATACGATTGGCTTCCGCATAAGTCACAACATCGTCATCCACCAGAAAACAGGGCTTGTCCGGTATTTGCAGGGCATGCAGAAAAAGAATGCGGCCGAGATTGCGGTCTTTGGGGTTATCGAGATTTAATAAATTCATGTTGCCTCTTTCTTCATGACTGCTCTTCGTATCTCGGAAAGCCGCGGTTCGCTAAACAACACCCATCAGCAATTGACGCTACGGCTATCCTGGTAAACACTCGCCAATAAAACACAAATTACCCGTCAAGTCTGCACATAAGCTGACCTTGCGAGCCGCTTACTCTGTAAAACCTTGCCCAGAGTGAATTTCAACCATTTTGCCGACATACTCTTCAGCTACCATCTTTTGTAACAACCCGGCATCCTGACTTTTAGCGACCGTTCTTTCGCCCGCCGGTGTTTCTGCGTAGACAAACGCATGCGAAGGCCCTTCCCGGTTATAAACAACGGTATAACCCACCACTCTCGCTGCACCGGTATAGGCACCGTTCATGGGAAGTGGCTTGTCGACTTCAGCCACAGCCGCGGTGATATCGTCGAACTGATAACCCTGTCTATTCGGGGCATCCGAGAAGATTGCCACAGCCTGCTTGCCAAAAATCCCGCTGAGATTCGAGGTTATACCATAACGCGGCGCATCAGCATCCCTGACTTGCAAGCCTTCACCGGAACGCAGTACCTCAACCATGCGGGCAACTCCATCCAGCGCACCGTGGTTATAAGGGCCACCCGCAAAAGCCATGCTGCCGGTTACCGACCAGGGGCAAACACCTTCCAGTTTTAAATCATGGGCAAAGGATTGCACAGCCGATGGAAAACAGCTGTACAGATCTGCGGCATTGATATCGGTATTGTTAATACCCGCCAGCGCATAAGCCCGCTCTCCCGCCATCACCGTACCGGGGTGGGAGTGCAGTTGTTTTTGCTGGGCCAGGCAAACAACATGCCGCGACTGCACAGCAGAAACCGGGTAAATAAAGCGGTTTTCATCCAGCCCCAATGCCTTGGCCTTGCCGTAGGCACAGACAAGAATGGCAACTGACTGATTCACATTCCACTGGCTGTTGTGCTTTTTGGTGTAGGGAAAGGCCAGCATCGCATTCTTGCCAACCGCATTCCGGATGTCTTCAGCAGGAACGACATCCTGATTCCAGGCATGGGGGTTACGCGAAGCAATTTCACTAAAGCTGCTGTACAACTGCGCGATTTTGTCCCGGTGGGTTTCCACATCCAGCCCTTGCGCATAGCGAATGGCCGATTCAATCACCGCAAAAAGCTCGGTGGGCATAAAGATGCCGGCTGCCGCTTCTTCAGGCGTCGCAAAAGGGTCTGGCGTCGGGTGATAGACATCCGGCGCGGGCGTTTCGTCCGGCTGCACGGTATTACTGACTTCCTGACCGGCAATTTTGGCACGCAGCTCGCGATATTTTGCCTCACCACCGGTAACCACGCCCATTTGCTGCTCACCTTTCTGGATAGCATCAAACAGGTCAAACAGCGGGTTAAGCTGTAAAACACCCAGATCAGCAAGAATACTTTTGGCATTCGGGCAACCCACTTCATCAGCAATAAGTTTGCCCGGGTTTTTGTACTGCCACATACCCTGCTCTACGGAAACAGAATCAAGCTGGGCCAGCAAGGTTTCGGAACCGGCGTCTCTGGCCGCTTCCCTGACAGCATTTACCATCAGTTTATAAGGCTCGGAACACTGCAAGGCATCGTCCAGCTTTTCCTGGCAAAAACCGACACCAATAATAACCGGCGTATTCGCAGACAACTCGCTCATAAGAGAACCTCTCCTGAAAAACGACTGCCCGTCAACACAAAAGTGGTTGCTGAAAGCAGCACCCAACCTTGTTGACCGACAGCACAGAACCTGTCGACACAACCGAAATGACAAGGCAGAAAAACTGCATGGCTTCGGTATATAAGTATATTTTCATATACTATAGTATATTAACTTTCAGTCATTAAGTATTGAACGAAGTCGGTGTTTACCACGCCGAAAGTTTACCTGTCACACCGAGGTCATCCCATGAGTTCACCCGCCGATACAACAGCTTTCAGTGAAATGAAACGCGTGCTTTCCGTACAAAAAACAGCCTTCATTAATGAGGGTGAAGTGACGGCCGAAGTGCGCATTGAACGCCTGCAACGCGCCTACAACATGATTGCCGAAAACCAGCACGACATTATTGATGTCAGCACCAGCGACTTCGGCAACCGGTCCCGTCATCAGGCGCAAATGTCGGAAGTGCTGTCAGTGATGGGCGGTTTTGAACACAGCATGAAAAACCTGCGACACTGGATGAAGAATGAGCGACGCAAGGTCATGTTCCCCCTGAATCTGATGGGCGCAAAAGCACGGGTGGAATATGTACCCAAAGGCGTTGTCGGTGTGCTGGGCACATGGAATTTTCCGGTTTACACAGCCCTCTCACCGGTTGCCGGTATTCTGGCTGCCGGTAATCGCGCGATGGTCAAGCTTTCGGAACTCAACCCGCAAACCGCAGCGTTAATGAAAGCGCTAATTGATCGCTACTTTGATGAGAGCGAACTTTATGCTGTAACCGGTGGGCCTGAAACCGGCGCCGAGTTTGCCGCTCTCCCGCTCGACCACATCATCTTTACCGGTGGCACCAACATCGGCAAACACATCCTGCATGCGGCCATGAACAACCTCACGCCCTGCACGCTCGAACTGGGCGGAAAATCACCCGTTATTGTTGGCCGCTCCTATGAGCTGAAAAAAGCCGCGGAACGCATCATGACCGGCAAGGCACTGAATATCGGCCAGGCCTGCCTGGCACCGGATTACTGTTTTGTGCCCGAAGAAAAACTGGAAGATTTCACACAGGCCGCCATCAGTCATTTCTCCGAAATGTTTCCAAGCGTACTTGAAAACCCGGACTACACCGCTGTCATCAATGAGCGACACCATCAGCGCCTTGCCAGCATGATTGAGGATGCTCGCAGCAAGGGCGGCGATGTACGCGTTATCAACCCCGCCAACGAGGATTTCAGTCAGCAGAAACCCGGCATCCATAAAATGCCGATGACGCTGGTGATCAACCCGTCTGATGATATGCGGGTAATGCAGGAAGAGCTGTTCGGCGCCATCCTCTGTATCAAAAGTTACAAGAATGTCGGGGAGTGCATCCAGTACATCAACAGTCGCCCGCGCCCACTCGGCCTTTATTATTTTGGTGAAGACCCTGTTGAGGAACGCATGGTGCTCGACCGCACCATCAGTGGAGGCGTCAGTATTAACGATGTGATGGCACATGCCAGCTGTGAAGATCTGCCGTTTGGTGGCATCGGTCATTCCGGCATGGGCAACTATCACGGCTTTGACGGTTTCAAAACATTCAGTCATCAGCGCGCCATCTACAAACAGATGAAACTCGACCTGATGAAACTGTCCGGCATGATGCCGCCCTATGGCGAAAAATGTCAGAAGCAACTCGACAAACTCACCAAAGCCAAAAAATAACGGGGCAAAACACCCTGCGTCTACCGCAGCAATTTTTACAAGCGAGCAATAAATGGATATCAGCTACACTCCCGAACAGCAGGCACTCAAAAACCGTATCGCCAACTACTTCAAGGATTTCGTCACACCCGACCTGATTGAAGAAAAAAAACACCCCGATTTTTTTGAAGGCGGCGGCCCGGTTTTCAAACAAAAAATGAAACAGCTGGCCAAAGACGGTTTGCTCGGTCTTGGCTGGCCAGTCGAACTGGGGGGTGCCGGTATCGGCCCGGTCGAACAACATATCTTCACTGAGGAAGTAATGAGTTCCGGCTTCCCCTACCCGTTTTTAACGGTGGATACTGTTGGCCCCATGCTTGCCCAGCACGGCAGTGAATTCATTCAGGAAAACATCGTTCGGGAAATTCTCAAGGGAGAAATCATTATTTCAGTGGGTTATTCAGAACCCAACGCCGGCACCGACCTTGCCAGCCTGCAAACCCGTGCGGACCGCGATGAAGCCACCGGCGACTGGATTATCAACGGCCAGAAAATCTGGACCAGCCTCGGCCACTATGCCGATTATGTGTGGCTCGCCGCGCGTACCAACCAAAGTCCGGATATCAAAAAGCACAAAGGTATCACCCTGTTCCTGGTGCCAACCGCACTGGAAGGTTTCTCCCACACGCCGATCAAAACCATGGGCATTCGCACCAACGCCACCTACTATCAGGATATCCGACTGCCCGACAAATACCGCGTCGGTGAAATCGATGGCGGCTGGCAGCTGATTACCGGCCAGCTCAATCGCGAGCGGCTTTCCATCGTAAACCCCGGCATGATCACCGGTGTTTTTGAACAGGTATGTGCCTGGTGTGCAACCAGCAAAGACATCGATGGAAAACCCCTGATCAGCACACCCTGGATCAAGGAAAACCTTGCCAGGGTTCACACCGGCATCGAAACACTGAAGCTACTGTGCTGGAAACAGGCCTGGGCGATGCAAACAGGCAACCCCGATATGGCCGACGCCTCCGCAGCCAAGGTATATGGCAGTGAGTTTTTTGTGGAAGCCTGGCGTCTGCTGCTCGAAGTGATGGGGCAAGCCGGCACGCTCTCCGGTGACAGCGAAGGTGCCATACTCAAAGGTGTACTGGAAAAACGCTATCGGGTGGGCTCGACACTTACCTTCGGCGGCGGCACCAATGAGATCCAGCGTGAAATTATTGCCAGCGCCGGTTTGTGGCTACCTCGCGCACGCTAGCAACGCGACCTTTTACCGACTGACAAACTTGAACCAATAGCACACAGGTTAACACTATGGATTTTTCCTATTCCGAACTGCATAACGACATCAAATCCCTGGCCAGCGATATGCTCGGTGATTTTTCCGATGTGGAACGCCTGAAAAAACTTGAAGCCAACGGTCCCTATCTCGATCACGAACTCTGGCAAAAAATGATTGAAGCCGGTATCACCGCAGCGGCTTTCCCTGAAGCACTTGGCGGCATGGGCATGGATTACAACGCAACCACACTGGTTGCCGAAGTCATTGGCAGAACCATGGTTTCCACGCCGTACATCCCTTGCATTATTTCTTCGGCAATGCCTCTACTGGCCTTGCAAAACCGCAGTGAGGTCGCCCGGCTGCTGGCACAGATAGCGAGTGGTGAAAAACTGATAACCGCAGCACTGATCGAACCCGGTAATGAAGACCCTCTCCGTGCGTCAAGCCTTGTTGATCAGCGCAGCAAAATCTCCGGCTATAAACATTGCGTGCCATTTGCCAACGATGCCGACTACCTGTTTATCGCAGCCACAAAAAACCACAAACCTTGCGTGGCGGTTCTCAAGCGTAAACAGCCGGGCGTCAAACTGACAGCGCAACTTTCTACAGCACACGAACCTCAATACCGGGTTGACCTGAATAATGCAGATATCGAAATACTGATAAGCGATGAAGATGCACATCAGTTGATCAACACAGCTGTCGCCATGACAACCGTCGCCTACTGTGCAATGGCGGTAGGTGCCGCCGACAAAATGACACGCATCAGTGGTGAATACACCAGCCAGCGCAAACAATTTGGTGTAGCTATTGCAACCTTTCAGGCTGTTGCACATCGCCTTGCCGACTGTTACATCGATACCCAGTGCCTGAATATTATTACCCTTAAGGCAGGCAGCGACATCAACAACGGCATTTACGATTCCGAAGCGATTGCAATGGCCAAAGTCTGGTGTGGCAATGTCATGCACCGGGTTAGTCAGGCTGCACAGCATGTACACGGCGGCGCCGGCATCGACCGCGACTACTACCTGTTTCGTTATTGCCTGTGGGCCAAGCAACTGGAACTGGCGATGGGGAATTCAAAACAACATATCAGCAAACTGGCGGACAGGCTCGAAGCCCGCTACCTGTCCCCACGATAAGACAACAACTTGACAGAAACACACTCGCACAGCAGTCTATCCAGTAGAAGCCTTTCAAGCATACGGGCCAGTAACAAGCACACCAGCGCCGGGACAATTGCATGCACTACTTGCTGAATATCGATTTGCAAACCTTCAACCACTACCTTCTTTATTGGGGCGCATTGGGTGTGCTCTCCGGTTTTGCCATTCATTTCACCAAACTGCTGCCCATGAGCGGCAGGGCCGACACCTCGGCGCTGGCGTTTCTCGGCACCATCGACAAACGCACCGGCTGGATCATCATGGAAGTGCCTGTGTTGCTGGTTGTCACTACTTTTTTCCTGCTTGGCGATAACCCCATAAACCCTTCCATCGCCATTGTTGGTGCCTTTATCTTTCATTACATCAACCGGGCGCTGATTTTTCCTTACCGCATCAAGGCTGAAGGCAAAACCATGCCGATCAGCATGATGCTGTCGTCCATGACTTTTTACATCATCAACGGCTACCTGATTGGCTACTATTTCGGTACGCTGCGCGAATACCCGATTGAATGGTTATGGGATCCCCGCTTTTTCATTGGCACAGTCGTTTTTTTCTTCGGGTTTTATATCAATGTGAGCTCGGACAATATCCTGATCAATTTGCGCGGCCCCGGAGAAACCGGCTACAAGATTCCACGCGGCGGTTTTTACAAATATGTCTCTTGCCCGAACTATTTTGGCGAGATCGTTGAATGGTGCGGTTTTGCACTGATGTCATGGTCGCTGATGGGAAGTGTCTACGCCCTATGGGTTGCCTTGCCACTCATCGCGCAAGGCATGGGCGCACATAAATGGTACCTTGAAAAATTCCCGGATGAATACCCCAAAGAACGCAAGGCGGTAATTCCAGGGCTGATTTGACAAAATCACCGTAACCTCAGTTAAACTGGCCCGTTGAAAATACAACATTAACAAGGAAGCAACAGCATGATCAGGGCAATTCAGGACTATCTCGATCGCTATATTCCGCGATCCATTCTAAACGAGGCAAATACTGTCACATTGATGCGCGCCCGAATACTGGTAGGCCTTTATGTTTCCAATAT
>JAGRJA010000053.1 GCA_020443005.1 Pseudomonadales bacterium | reverse complement strand
TGTCGAGTAGCAGTGCCTCCTCGCAGCCGCTGTCGAGCGCTTCGCGCAGTGCCAACATCGAGTTGATGTAGTGGCCGTTGGCCTTGGCCTTGCACATGGATATGTTGACATGATGACGGGTATAGGACGAGGTGCGTACCTTGATGCCCTGCTCGCGCGCTTCCGGCGACATATAGGAGGGCCAGTACCAGGCGGCAATAATCATGTGAACCTTGAGATTTTCGGCGCGCAGGCCCATGCCTTCCGAGCCGTAGAAGCACATCGGGCGGATATAGGCTTCATGCAGGTTGTTTTCACGCACTACCAGCCGGGTGGCTTCGTTGATCTCGTCGGCCGTCCACGGCACCTTCATCATCATGATATGGGCAGAGCGCAACAGGCGGTCTGTATGTTCCTTGAGGCGAAAGATGCAGGTGCCACGCGAGGCGGTTTCATAGGCGCGAACACCTTCGAAGACACCCATGCCGTAGTGCAGGGTATGGGTCAGCACATGTGTTTTTGCCTCGCGCCAGGGAACGAGTTCGCCGTCAAACCAGATCAGGCCATCGCGGTCTGCCATGGACATAATGTTTTCTCCTCAAAGTTACCCATTTAGCGGGTGAAGTTACTTACCTTGCCCTGACCGCCACGCGTTGCCGGTCGGGTGTCATCTATTCATCAGCGTTTACTGGCTGTGTTGCCTGCGGGCTTTCCAGCAATTTTTGCCACAGTTGCACAATGTGTGCACGCTCTGCCAAAAACTGTTCGCCGCCCACGGTCGCGGGCAATTGCTGCAAGGCCAGTCGGTGTATTGCCGAGCGAAGGGTTTTATAGGCGTCTATTAACCCCTGAGCTTCTTCGTTACTCAAGATGCCGTATTCCGGTAATTGCTCGAGAATGCGAATGTTATCCGTGTATTTCATTAAACCCGGAAAATGTCTGGCCCACGCTAAAACCGCATATTGCACCATAAATTCGATATCAACGATAGCTCCGGCATCGTGTTTGATGTGGAAAAGCCCGCCTTTTAGCCGGCTGTCACCCTTGCTGCCAAGATGGTCGCGCATTTTCTGCCGCATTTCGACGACCTCTTTTCGCAAAGCGGGCAAAGGTCGATCCTGCTGCAAAACGGTTTCCCGCAGTGCGGAGAACTTCTCTGCCAGAGACGGGCAACCACAGACTACGCGGGCGCGAACCAGTGCCTGATGCTCCCAGGTCCAGGCTTTGTTGAGCTGGTACTTCTCGAAGGCTTGAAGGCTGCTGACCAACATGCCGGAGTTGCCGGAAGGGCGCAGTCGGGCATCTACCTCGTAGAGTTGACCGCTGGGCGTTCGTGTTTCAAGGATGTGAATAATGCGTTGCCCCAACCGGGCATAAAAAGTGGCATTGTCGAGCGTTTTGCTGCCATGGGTGGATTGATGAATGTCGGCATCGTGCACAAATACAATGTCGAGGTCGGAGCTGTGGCCAAGCTCCAAACCACCGAGTTTTCCATAACCAATAATGATAAAGCCGGGGTCGAGCAGCTCACCTGCAGCGTTGCACGGTTGACCGAATTGGCGGGTTAAGTGTTGCCAGGCCAGAAACAGGCTGTGATCGAGAATGACTTCTGCCATGAAAGTCAAGTAATCACTTACTTTCATCAAAGGCAGCAACCCGTTTACCTCGCAGGCGGCAACGCGCAAGCTGTGTGAAAGCTTGAAGTAGCGCAAGGCCTCCATGTGTGCCTCCAGGTCCTCCGGGGGGATGCGCACCGTTTGCTGTAAAAGGGCCTGTCGCAGGGAATCGCGGTCGGGCAGTGTGAAGAGTGTGCGAATATCAAGCAGTTCATCCAGCAGAACAGGGTGTTTGGCCAGCTGTTCGGCAATCCATGGGCTGGCGGCAGAAAGCAGCACTACCTGTTCCAGGGCTTTCGGGTTTTCGATGAGCAGCAGCAGATAGGCAGATCGACGGAGTACAGCATTAACGAGCGGCAATACGCGTTCAAGGCCCAGATCGGCGATATCGGGCTGCTCACCCTGTGCCGTTGGTGAAAGGGCTTTCAAGGCGAGTGTTTCCAGTAACAGGGGGATGAACTGATTGAGGCGTTGGCGGCTTTCGGCCTGTAGACCCAGTACAACGCGCGAAGTTTTTAATTGGTAAATAAATCGCCAGCTGTTTTCGCTGTGTCTGAATCCGTTGTCAGTCAACAGGGCGAGGGCCTCCTCTTCCTGTATCTCATCAAGCCAGAGCCGTTTCATGGCTTGCAAGCATTCATGGCTTTCTTCTTGCCCGGCAGCACCGTCATCAGGGGCGGAGATCAGTGCAGAAAAGTGCGTATGTACGCGTTGGCGGTGGTTGTCGATAGCTTGCTGGAACGCGTCGACATCATGGAAGCCCATGGCAAAGGCCAAACGCTGTTTATCCTTCGCCTGATTCGGCAGTTGTTGCGTCTGTTTGTCTT